>DATBPW010000243.1:0-10077 GCA_036561125.1 Ramlibacter sp.
AGCTGATGCCACGGCTGAACCAGTTGTTCAACCGCGCGCAACCGACCCCCGAGGAAATCCACATCCTGCGTGGTGTCGCCAAGGCCATGGCGCAAGCAGCCGCGAAGGCAAAACGGTAGACTGGTCCCGCAGCCACACAGACAGCCATGTTCGACAGCGTCCGTTCCGACATCCGGTGCATCCTCGACCGCGATCCTGCCGCGCGCAGCACGTGGGAGGTGCTCACGTGTTACCCGGGCCTGCACGCGTTGATGATGCATCGCCTCGCGCACTGGTTCTGGACGCACGGCCTGCGCTGGCTGGGCCGCTTCACGTCGCACATCTCGCGCTGGCTCACGGGCATCGAGATCCACCCCGGCGCGACGATCGGCCGCGCGGTGTTCATCGACCATGGCATGGGCGTCGTGATCGGCGAGACTGCCGAGATCGGCGACGGCTGCACCATCTACCAGGGCGTGACGCTCGGCGGCACGTCGCTGTACAAGGGCGCGAAGCGCCACCCGACGCTGGGCCGCAACGTCGTCGTGAGCGCCGGCGCGAAGGTGCTCGGCGGCTTCCTCGTCGGCGACGACGCGAAGATCGGCAGCAACGCGGTGGTGATCAAGCCCGTGCCGCCGGGCGCCACCGCGGTCGGCATCCCCGCGCGGATCATCCAGGCCGACGACGTGAAGCGCCGCGAGGCGGCAGCGAACCAGATGGGCTTTTCCGCCTACGGCATCACCGACAGCGACGATCCGCTGGCGCAGGCGATGAAGGGCCTGATCGACAACGCCTCGACGCACGAACACCAGATCGCGTTGCTCTGGCACGCAATCGAGAAGCTCTCGACGGAGCGCGGCAACGAATGCGTGCCGGACGAAGCGGCGCTCAAGGAGCACTTCGAGAAGGACCGGCTGACGCAGCTCGTCGGGAAGTGACATCGCGAATGCGATGTCATCCCGGCGCAGGCCGGGATCGTTGGCGTTGGTTCATGTGCGCCGCTTGCAATCGCCAGCGACCCCGGCCTTCGCCGGGGTGACAACCCTAAGCGATCGCCAGCTGTTCCTTCAGCTTGATGTTCTGCGTCGCGAGATCCTGCACGCGCTTGTTCGTGGCGCGCAGGCGTTCGCCGACTCGCATGATGATGGCCGACAGCAGCGAGCAGGCCACACCGGGCGACAGGTCCATCAGGCGCGACAGCCCCGCGCGATCGAGCACGGCGATGTCCATGTCGGTGACGGCCGTGACCGTCGCCGACCGCGGCTTGCCGTCGAGAATGCCCAGCTCGCCATAGACCGCGCCGGGCCCGATCTCGCCGAGCACGGACGCTTCCTCAGTGCCTTCGATGGCGTTGGCCACCAGCGCTTCACCTTCGAGCACGACGGCCATGTAGCCGGTGGCGCTGGTGCCTTCTTCCATCAGCACCGTGCCCGCCGCGATGTGTTCGGTGCGCAGGAGTTCGACGATGTGCATCGCGGCCTCGGGCGACAACTCGCCGAGGCCCACGCCTTCGATCAGCATCTCCGCGACCTCGGGCGGCGTCCACTGGCGCGATTCCGTGGCGAACGATTGCATCGGACCCCCTCCTCGAGAGGTTGCCCGGTACTGCCTGCGGCGGTTGCCTCGTTATGGGCGTGCCGGGCGGATGGCGGATTTTGGCCGGAATGCCTTGCAAACGCCATCGTCGGTTTCGAGATAAGGCCCGCCGATCAAGTCGATGCAATAAGGCACGGCCGCGAAGATGCCGGCCACCACCTGCGTGCCGCGGTCGTCCTTCAGGCCTTCGAGCGTCTCCTGGATCGACTTGGGCTGGCCCGGCAGGTTGATGATCAGCGACTTGCCGCGGATCACCGCGACCTGCCGCGACAGGATCGCGGTGGCCACGAAGCGCAGCCCGATCTGCCGCATCTGCTCGCCGAAGCCGGGCATCTCCTTGTCGGCGACGGCGAGCGTCGCCTCGGGCGTGACGTCGCGCGGCGCCGGGCCCGTTCCGCCGGTGGTGAGCACGAGCGCGCAGCCGGCGTCGACCAGTTCGACCAGCGCCCGGCTGATCGTCGCCTTGTCGTCGGGAATCAGGCGCGGCTCGAACGCCAGCGGGTTCTTCAACGCGCGCGTGAGCCAGTCCTTCAGCGCGGGCAGGCCCTTGTCCTCGTACACGCCGCTCGATGCGCGGTCGCTCACCGACACGATGCCGACCTTGACCGGATCGAAGTCACTCATGGGCGTCTTCCCCTTGCAGTTCCTGTTTGACGAGCTGGAAGATCTCGCGATAGGCGCGGCCATGGCGCGGCGCAAGGCCCCTGGACACAGCGTCGGCATCGGCGGGCGCGTCCTTGCGCGCCTGGCGGATCAATGCGCGCAGCTGCTGCGTGTCGGTGCCGGGATGCTGCGCCATCCAGCGTTCGAGCGCATCGTCCTTCGCGATCAGGTCGTCGCGCCAGGTTTCGGCTTCGTGCAGCGCCATCGTGTCGCGGGCCGACCCGTTGTGCTGTTCGTCCAGCGCATCGCGGATCGCCTGCAGCTGTGCTTCGTCGAGGTTGCGCATCAACTTGCCGACGTACTGCGACTGGCGGCGGCGCCCCTCGAAATTCGTGATGCGCTTCATCTCGGCGAGCGCCTCGACGAGTTTTTCGGGCAGGGCGAGGCGATCGAACAGGTCCTCGCGCAGCGTGATCAGGCGCTCGCCGAGCTTTTGCACCTGCTCGCTTTCGCGCTTGGCGTCGGTCCTGCTGGCGCCCGGTTTCAGCTCGGCCTTGAGTTCGAGATCCAGCTCGCTGCCTTCGGCGACGAAGGTGCCGCGGACCCAGTAGCCTTTCTTCGGTTTGCGTGACATGACGTGACCTATGATAGCCGCCGAGATGACAAAACCAGACCAGCCCGAGCGGGGATTCAGCTACAGCCGCGCGCAATTCGAAGAACTCGTCGACGCGGCCTTGGCGCATGCCAGGAAGCTGGGCGCCACCGATGCGGGCGCGGAAGCATCCGAGGGCTGCGGCTTGTCGGTGTCGGTGCGCAAGGGCGAGCTCGAGAACGTCGAGCGCAACCGCGACAAGTCGCTCGGCATCACGGTGTACGTCGGCAAGCGCCGCGGCAACGCGAGCACGTCCGACTTCACCCGGGCCGCGATCGAACAGACCGTGCAGGCCGCCTGGGACATCGCGCGCTTCACGGCCGAAGACCCGTTCGCGGGCCTGCCCGACGCGGGCGACATCGCGCGGGCCGATGAGCAGCCCGACCTGGACCTGTTCCATCCGTGGGACATCACGAGCGAGGGCGCGGCGCGCATCGCGCTCGAATGCGAAGGTGCGGCGTTCGCCACCGACAAGCGCATCGCGAACAGCGAAGGCGCGGGCGTGTCGGCGCAGCAATCGCATTTCTTTTCGGCGCACACGCGCGGGTTTCGCGGGGGCTATGCCAGCTCGCGCCACTCGGTGTCGGTGGCGCCGATCGCCGGCAAGGGCGAGGACATGCAGCGCGACGCGTGGTACACGTCGATGCGCGACGCGCGCGAGCTGGCCGATGCGAAGGCCGTGGGCCGCTACGCCGCCGAGCGCGCGCTGTCGCGGCTGCATTCGCGCAAGATCGCCACGCGCGAGTGCCCGGTGCTGTTCGAGTCCCCGCTCGCGGCGGGCCTGGTCGGCGCCTACGTGCAGGGCACGAGCGGCGGCTCGCTGTACCGGCGCAGCAGCTTCCTCGTGGATTCGCTGGGCAAGAAGATCCTGCCGGACCACGTCGACCTGGTCGAGGACCCGCACGTGAAGCGCGGCAAGGGCAGCGCGCCGTTCGACGAAGAGGGCGTGCGCACGACCGCGCGCAAAGTCGTCGATGCCGGCGTGGTGCAAGGCTACTTCCTGTCGAGCTACTCGGCGCGCAAGCTCGGCATGAAGACGACGGGCAACGCCGGAGGCTCGCACAACCTGTCGCTCACCTCGCGCCTGACGAAGCCCGGCGACGACCTCGACGAGATGCTGCGCAAGCTGCATCGCGGCCTGTTCGTCATCGAACTGATGGGGCAGGGCGTGAACTACGTGACCGGCGACTACTCGCGCGGCGCGAGCGGCTTCTGGGTGGAGAACGGCAAGATCGCGTACCCGGTGCACGAGATCACCATCGCCGGCAACCTGAAGGCGATGTTCGACGGCATCGCTGCGATCGGCGCGGACGTCTACAACTACGGGGCCAAGAGCGTGGGCTCGATCCTCGTGAACAGGATGAAGATCGCGGGGTCCTGAAGCCGCCATGTACGCGCCCCTGCCCGATTCGTGGATGCAATGGCTGGCCGACAACCGCCTGCGCGACTGCAGCCCCGAGTCGGTGGTGGAGACGATGGTGCAGGCCGGGCTCGACAGGCGCTCGTGCGTCGCGGCGGTCAACGAACTCGAAGGCCACCCTGTGTTCCTCGCGGCGCGCAAGCACCAGCAGCTCACGCGCAAGCTCGAATCGGTGCTCGCGAACCAGCAGAAGGTGTGGGAGAGCTCGCGCGATTACGGGGTGGTCGAGCGGCGCAAGGAGGTCGGCGCCGACGAATTCCGCGAACGTTATGCGTGCGGCAGCCGGCCGCTGGTGCTGACGGGGCTGGCGCGGGATTGGCCGGCGCTCGAGCGCTGGCAGCCGCGCAAGCTGAAGGAGCGCTTCGGCGATCTCGACGTGGAGATCCAGTCCGGCCGCAACAACGACGCGAAGTTCGAGGAGAACAAGCTGCAGCATCGCCGCGTGGTGAAGTTCGGCGAGTTCGTCGGCATGATCACGGCAGGCGGCCCCACCAACGACCACTACCTGACGGCCAACAACCAGTTGCTGCGCCGCCCGGAGTTCGCATCGCTGCTCGACGACGTCGGGCCGCTGCCCGGCTACTGCGACCGCGAGCGCTTCGCCGACCTGTCGTACTTCTGGCTCGGGCCGGCGGGCACGCGCACTCCCTTGCACCACGACACGGTGATGCTCCTGCACACGCAGGTGGTCGGGCGCAAGCGCTGGAAGCTGGTGTCGCCGCTGGAGACGCCGCGCGTCTACAACTACAACGGCATGTTCAGCCCGGTCGACGCGGACGCGCCGGACCTCGCGCGCTATCCGGCCTTCGCGCCGGTGAAGGTCCTGGACGTGACGCTCGAGCCGGGCGACACGCTGTTCCTGCCGCTCGGCTGGTGGCACCAGGTGGCCAGCCTCGAAGTGAGCGTGTCGCTGTCGTTCTCGAGCCTGGGCGTGGACAACACCTTCGAGTACCAGGACCCGTCGATCACGGACTGGTAGACAGCGCCGCCTTCACCGCGGCGGACACCTGGCCCATGTCGGCCTTGCCCGCGAGGCGCTGCTTGGCCGCGCCCATCACCTTGCCCATGTCGCCCGGGCCCGTGGCGCCCGTCTCGGCGACGATCGCCTTCACGGCGGCCGTGACTTCGTCGGCCGACATGCGCGCGGGCAGGTAGGCCTGCAGCACGGCGACTTCGGCCTTCTCCTTGTCGGCGAGGTCGGTCCGGCCCGCCTTCTCGAATGCGTCGATCGAATCCTTGCGCTGCTTGAGCATCTTGTCCACGATGCCGACGACGGCCGTGTCGTCGAGCGTGACGCGCTCGTCGACTTCCTTCTGCTTGATCGCGGCATTGAGCAGGCGAATCGCGCCCAGGCGCTCGGCCTCGCGCGCCTTCATCGCGGCCTTCATGTCGTCGTTGATGCGGTCCTTGAGGGTCATCGGCTCTCTCCGGAAGAACGAAAGCCTGCGCGAGATTCCCCGGGCAGGCTTGGATTGGCGAGGGGCGGGCGCCCCCGGGATCAGTACAGCTTCTTGGGCAGCTGCATGCTGCGCACGCGCTTGTAGTGGCGCTTGACGGCGGCGGCCTTCTTGCGCTTGCGCTCGGCGGTGGGCTTCTCGTAGAACTCGCGCGCGCGCAGCTCCGTGAGCAGGCCCAGCTTTTCGATGGTGCGCTTGAAGCGGCGCAGCGCCACGTCAAACGGCTCGTTTTCCTTGACTCGAATCGTCGTCATGAATTCCGGATCATGTGTGGCGGATGAAGATCGAGGACATCCGCCGGGGTCCCCACCTTCAGGATCGATCGAAGGCCGGTGGGGGTTGCCAGCAAAGCCTGAGATTATAGCCTTACCGCCGGGCGCGGCAAGCCGGCCGGGTTTGTCGTGGTTTCGGCAGTGGCTCAGCTCTCCAGCTTCGCCTTGAGGAAGCCGCCCGTGCCGTAGCGCGTGACGCCGGTGTAGTAGCGCTTCGTCACCCGGTCCACCATGGCGGTGTACGCGTCCACCAAGCCGGGCACGATGGTGAACGCGTCGTAGTTCACGACCACCGCGACGCGGTCTTCGGGCGACTCGACCACCGGGTCCAGCAGCGCGGCGACCGCGGCCTCGATCGCGTCGACGTCTTCCTGCGTGTCGACCGCCAGGCCTTCGAAGTCGATGAAGAGCATGCGCTGGTCGCGATCGAGGTGCAGGCGCTGCGGCAGCGGCTTGGCCAGCAGGCGGTCGCGCAAGCCCAGCGGCGCCTCGCGGAAGATCGCCGCATCCATGAGCTTGAGGTCGGGGCTGATCGCGGGCCGGAAGTCCATGCGCGAGAGGATGTCGCGCTCCAGGTCCACGCCCGGAGCGATCTCGATGAGCTCCAGCCCGCCGTGGTCGGCGAGCCGGAACACGCAGCGCTCGGTCACGTACAGCACGCGCTGGCCGCGGCGCAGCGCCTCGGCGCCGCTGAACGTGCGGTGCTCGACATTCGGGATGAACTTGGGCGACGTGCCTTCGCTGTCGATGTGCACCTTGCCGCCTTCGATACGAACCGCGAGATCGCCGGCGGTGAAGGTGCCGACGAAGCACACCGTCTTCGCGTTCTGGCTGATGTTGATGAAGCCGCCGGCGCCGGCGAGCCGCTTGCCGAACTTGCTGACGTTGAGGTTGCCCTCGGCATCGGCCTGCGCGAGCCCGAGCACCGCGAGATCCAGGCCGCCGCCGTCGTAGAAGTCGAACTGGTTGGGCTGGTCGATGATGGCCTGTGCATTCACCGCAGCGCCGAACGACAGGCCGCTGGCCGGGATGCCGCCGATCACGCCCGGCTCGGCGGTGAGGGTGACGAGGTCGATCACGCGCTCCTCGGCCGCGACCGCCGCGACGCCTTCGGGCATGCCGATGCCCAGGTTCACGACGCCGTTGACTTTCAGCTCCAGCGCCGCGCGCCGCGCGATCACCTTGCGCTCACTCATCGCCAGCGGCGCGAGCGAATCCATCGGCACACGGATCTCGCCCGAGTACGCGGGGTTGTACTGCTCGACGAACGTCTGCATGTGGTGCGCCGGATCGGTGGCGACCACGACGGCGTCGACCAGCACGCCCGGCACCTTCACCTGCCGCGGATGCAGCGTGCCGCGCTCGGCGATGCGCTCGACCTGCGCGATCACGATGCCGCCGCTGTTGCGCGCCGCCATGGCGATGGCGAGCGCTTCGAGCGTGAGGGCCTCGCGCTCCATCGTGAGGTTGCCGTCGGGATCGGCCGTCGTCGCGCGGATGATGCCCACCTGGATCGGGAAGGCCTTGTAGAACAGGAACTGCTCGCCGTCGATCTCCATGCGCCGCACGATGTCCTCTTTCGTGCGCGCATTGATCTTGCCGCCGCCGTGCTTCGGGTCGACGAAGGTGTCCAGGCCCACGCGTGTGAGCGTGCCCGGCTTGCCGGCGGCGATGTCGCGGAACAGGTGCGCGA
The DNA here is from genome assembly GCA_036561125.1 of Ramlibacter sp. GTDB lineage: Bacteria > Pseudomonadota > Gammaproteobacteria > Burkholderiales > Burkholderiaceae_C > Ramlibacter. The sequence continues at coordinate 7,673 of DATBPW010000243.1, forward strand.
TCACGCCTTGCGGCAGGTTGTACGCCTCGATCTCGTTCGCGACGGCGAGCCTTTGCAGCGCCGGCACCAGTCCCCAGTGCCCGCCGATCACGCGCTTGACCATGCCCGGATGCCCGAGGTGGTTCAGGCCGCGGTGCTTGCCGTCGCCTTGCCCCGCGGCGTACACCAGCGTGAGGTTGCGCGGCGAGCCCGTGCTGGTTTCGGCTTGCGTCGCGAGGAAACGCTGCTCCATCGCGATGGCGATTTCTTCCGCGAACCCGATGCCGACGAAGCCGCCGGTGGCGACCGTGTCGCCGTCGTGGACCAGCCGCACGGCCTCCGCCGCGGAGACGACCTTGTTGCGCCGGGCGCCCGGGCTCGCGTGATCGCTGAGGTTCGTGTGCATGCGGCAAATGATGGCCGTCCTGCGGGGCCGCGCATTCGGGTTTCTCAGGAGGAAACCCCGGCGCGCGCGGCCCATCCTTGCGGAAGCTCAATCGAAGGAGGTTTCCGTGAACGCTCCCCGCTTGCAGTCCGTGGCCCTTGGCGCCGCATTCGCGCTGGCCGCATGCACCACCGCGCCGCCGGGCGCCGCCCCCGATATCGACCGGCTCACCGCGTCCGAAATCGCGAACGGCATCTGCAGCGGCGCGTTCACCAGCGAAGCCGCGACGCATGCCTACGTCGAGCGCGCGAAGTCGCTGGTGCAGCACAACGCGTTCGTCACGTTCGACGAGGCGGGCGTGATGCGCGCCGCGCGCGAAGCCGACGCGCGGCGCGCCGGTGCGTGCCGCCCGCTGCAGGGCGTTCCCATCGTCGTGAAGGACAACCTCCACGTGGCGGGTTTGCCGTCGACGGCGGGGACGCCGGCCCTGGCGAAGTTCGTGCCCGACGCCGATGCGCCCGTCGTGCAGCGCCTGCGCGAAGCCGGCGCGATCGTGATGGGCAAGACCAACATGCACGAACTCGCGTTCGGCATCTCGGGCTACAACCCCGCGTTCAACACCGGGCCGTACGTCGGCGTGCGCAACGCGTACGACATCACGCGCATGCCGGGCGGCTCGTCCGCCGGCACCGCGGTGGCGATCGGCGCGCGCATGGCGCCCGCGGGGCTGGGCACCGATACGGGCGGCTCGGTGCGCATCCCGTGCGCCTTGAACGGTTGCGCGTCGCTGCGGCCCACGGTGGGCCGCTATCCGCAGGCGGGCATCGCTCCGATCTCGCACACGCGCGACACCGCCGGGCCGATGGCGGTGTCGATGGCCGATATCGAACTCATGGACCGCGTGATCAGCGGCGCGCCGCAGGTAGTGCCCGCCAACCTGCGCGGCGTGCGCATCGGCGTGGCGAACGATTTCCTCGCCAACCTCGATGGCGACACGAAGGCGGCGTACGACGCCGCGATCGCGAAGCTCACGGCTGCGGGCGCGGCGATCGTGCCGGTCACGATGCCCAAGCTCGGCGACCTGAACAACGCGGTGAGTTTCCCGATCGCGCTGTACGAGGCGTACGACGACATGGTCGCTTACCTGAGCACCTATCACACCGGCGTGACCATCGAGCAGCTCGCGGCGCAGATCGCCAGCCCCGACGTGAAGGGGACTTACCTGGGGCTCGTGATCCCGCGCGTGCTGCCCGTGCCCTCCGGGGGTGTGACGCCGGCCGCGCCGATTTACCGGGCCGCAATGGCAACGAATCGGCCCGCGCTGCAGAAACTCTATGCCGACACGTTCGCCGCGAACCGCATCGAGGCGCTCATCTTCCCGACGGTCCCGCACGTCGCGCTGCTGGCGAACCCCGACTCGAGCAGCCTGCCGAACTTCCTGCTGTTCATCCAGAACACCGACCCGGGCAGCAACGCGGGCGTGCCGGGGATCAACGTGCCGATGGGCATGGTGCAGGGCGGGCGCATGCCGGCGGGCATCGAGCTCGATGGCCCCGCGGGCAGCGACCGGCGGCTGGTCGCGATCGGGATGGCGGTCGAGCAGGTGCTGGGGCGCGTGCCCGCAGCGCGCTGATCAGCCTGCCGCGGCGCTCCGTACGGGCGCTTGCGCCAGCGCCGCGACGCCGCGCAGCACATCGCCGACGACGATCACCGACGGGCTCGCGAGCCCTTCGCGCTCGATCGTCTGCTGCAATTCGCCGAGCGTGGTGAGCGCATCGCGCTGGTCGGGCAGCGTCGCCTTGTGCACGATCGCAGCCGGCGTGTGGGCGGGCAGCGCCGTGAGCAACTCCTTCTGGATGCGCGCGGCGCCGCTCACGCCCATGTAGATCACGAGCGTGAGCTTCGCTTCTCGCGCGGCGATCGCAAGCGCGCGCCAGTCCGCGCCTTCCGACCCGGGATGCGCATGCCCGGTGACGAACACGACGCCGTGCGCGTGCTCGCGATGCGTCAGCGGAACGCCCAGCGCGGTGACCGCGGCGAG
>DATBPW010000244.1:0-9039 GCA_036561125.1 Ramlibacter sp.
ACCGTTCTTTCAAACCTTCGTGTATAGGTTCCCATTGATACTCCAAGTTTCTTTGCCGCAGTGCAACCGCACGCGTCCGACGATTACAGCAGTGTGAAACTGGCCCCAGAATGCGTAGTATTCCGTCGCTCTTAAGTGTCATTCGCGCAAATGCGAAAGTGCGATCGCATGCGGATAACGCACACGATCAGGTTAAGAACGGAGTATCAGCGGCGGCTACGAATGGATGCGCCGCAGCCCATCAGTCGGCGGCGCCGAGCGCGCGTTCGAACGAGTGTGTGTCCGGCGCAACATCGTTCGAAGAGGCCGTGCGCAGCACGACGTGCGTGCGGATGTCGGCGACGGAGGCGAGGCTCGCGATCTGCAGCCGCGCCTCGTCGACGCCCGAGATCGAACCGGATTGCACTTCGACGAGCACGTCCACGTCGCCGGTGAGCAAGTACGCCGCACCCACGCCGCGGATGTCGCGGATGCGATCGAGCAGGTCGGGCGCGGCGCCCTTTCCCAGCTTGATGACGAACCAGCAGCGCAGGTTTTCCTGCACGCCTTCCTCGCCGAGCACGACGGTGTAGCCGCGGATCACGCCGATGCGTTCGAGGCGGGCCATTCGCGCCTGCACGGAGCTGCGCGACAGGTCGAGCCGCCCCGCGAGCTCGACCGCCGTCATCCGCGCGTTGCGACGCAAGTACGCGAGCAGCAGCCGGTCCTTGCCATCCAGGGTGGAGTGCATCGGGATGCGAGGGTAGCGCCTAACACTGTCTGAAAATTGACAGGATGAATCGCGTTGCGATGTTTCACCGGCCGTTCACCGAACAGAAACGTACCGCGCGAACTTTGGGAGTAGATGCGAAACTTTTCAACGAGGGGCAGCTCGACGAATGACGCCCTGCGCTCTGAGCGTCAGAGCGTGTCGAGGCCGCGCGCGAGGTCGGCCTTCACGTCCTCGACGTGCTCCAGGCCCACGGCCACGCGGATTAGCCCCTGGCGGATGCCCGCGGCCTGGCGCTGGTCCTCCGTCAGCCGGCCGTGCGACGTGGTCGCCGGATGCGTGACGATCGTCTTCACGTCACCGAGGTTGGTGGCGATGCTCAGGACCTCGGTGCTGTCGATCACGTGGAAGGCGTTCTTGCGCGCTTGCTCCGGCGTCGCGCCCTTCACGTCGAACGACACCACCGCGCCGCCGCTGCCCGATTGCTGCTTCATCGCGAGCGCGTGCTGTTCGTGCGAAGCCAGGCCGGGGTAGTACACGCGCGACACGGCGGGATGCGCTTCGAGCCACTTCGCGAGCTCGAGCGAATTCGCGCTTTGCGCCTGCATGCGGATGCCCAGCGTCTCCATGCCCTTGAGCACGACCCATGCGTTGAACGGCGACAGCGTCATGCCCGCCGTGCGCACGATCGGCCCGAACACGTCGACGATCAATTTCGACGGGCCGCAGATCGCGCCGGCCATCACGCGGCCCTGTCCGTCGAGGTACTTCGTGCCGGAGTGGATGATGAGATCCGCGCCGAATTCGACCGGCCGCTGCAGCACGGGCGAGCAGAAACAGTTGTCGACCGCGAGCAGCGCCTTCGCATTGTGCGCAAGGTCGGCCAGCGCGGAGATGTCGCACACGTCGGTGAGCGGGTTGGTCGGCGTTTCGGCGAACAGCAATTTCGTGTTCGGCTTGATCGCGCGCTTCCACTCGCCCACGTCGGTCTGCGACACGAACGTGGTCTCCACGCCGAACTTCGCGAACTCCTTGCCGAACAGATTCAGCGTGGAGCCGAACACCGAGCGTGAGCACACCACGTGGTCGCCCGCGCGCAATACGCCCATGCACAGCATCAGGATCGCGCCCATGCCGGTGGCTGCGCCGATCGCGGCTTCCGTGCCTTCCAAAGCGGCGAGGCGCTGTTCGAACGACGTGACCGTCGGGTTCGAAGTGCGGCCGTACGTGTAGCCTTCCTGCGGATTGGCGAAGCGATGCGCCATCGTTTCCGCATCGGGCTGCACGAAGCCGCTCGTGAGGTACAGGGCCTCCGAATGCTCGCCGTACTGGCTAGGCTCCAGCGCGACGCGCACCGCGAGCGTGTCGCGGTGCAGGCCCTTCGGCAATTCCTTCTTCTTCAATTCAGGCGTCCTCGGCGTTCGGGAGGGCCAGGCGCGACGTGTCCTCGTCGAGCGGGTCTTCCTGGCCGACGCGCGCCTGGTTGATCTTCTCGATGTCGTCGGGGTTGACGTCGCCCGTGACGTACACACCGTCGAAACACGATGCGTCGAAGCCGTCGAGCTTGGGATTCAGCGACCCGATCGCCCGCTTCATGCCTTCGACGTCCTGGTAGATCAGCGCGTCGCAGCCGATGATCCCGCGCACTTCGTCGACCGTGCGGCCGTGCGCGACGAGCTCGGTCGACGTCGGCATGTCGATGCCGTACACGTTCGGGAATCGCACGGGCGGTGCGGCGCTGGCCATGTAGACCTTGCGCGCGCCGGCCTCGCGGGCCATCTGCACGATCTCACGGCTGGTCGTGCCGCGCACGATCGAATCGTCGACGAGCAGCACGTTGCGGCCGCGGAATTCGCTGGCGATCACGTTGAGCTTCTGGCGCACCGACTTCTTGCGCACGCCCTGCCCCGGCATGATGAACGTGCGGCCGACGTAGCGGTTCTTCACGAAGCCTTCGCGGTAGGGGATGCCGAGCAGTTGCGCGCATTGCATCGCGCTGGGGCGGCTGGACTCCGGGATCGGGATGATCACGTCGATCTCGTTGGGCGGCACGGTGGAGATCACGCGCTTGGCGAGCGTCTCGCCCAGGTTCAGGCGCGCCTGGTACACGGAGATGCCGTCCAGCACCGAGTCGGGCCGCGCGAGGTACACGTATTCGAAAATGCAGGGATACAGCTTCGGGTTGTCCGCGCACTGGCGCGAATGCACCCGGCCTTCGAGGTCGATGAACACGGCCTCGCCGGGCAGCACGTGGCGGTCCAGCGCATGCCCCGTGCCTTCGAGCGTGACCGATTCGCTCGCGACCATCACGGTGCCGTCCTTGCCGCGCCCGAGCGACAGCGGCCGGATGCCGTACGGGTCGCGGAACGCCAGCACGCCGTAGCCGGCGATGAGCGCGATCACCGCGTACGAACCGCGCACGCGCCGGTGCACCTGCGCGACGGCCTTGAACACGTCCTCCGGCTTGAGCGTGATGCCGCGCGTGGTCTTCTCCAGCTCGTGCGCGAACACGTTGAGCAGCACTTCCGAATCGCTCTCGGTGTTGATGTGGCGATGGTCGGTGGTGAACAGCTCCGCCTTCAGCGCCTGCGCGTTCGTGAGGTTGCCGTTGTGCACGAGCACGATGCCGAACGGCGCGTTGACGTAGAACGGCTGCGCCTCTTCCTCGCTGTACGCGTTGCCCGCCGTCGGGTAGCGCACCTGCCCGAGGCCGAGGTTGCCCGGCAGCGCGCGCATGTTGCGCGTGCGGAAGACGTCGCGCACCATGCCCTTGGCCTTGTGCATGAAGAACTTGCGCCCGAGCTGCGTGACGATGCCCGCGGCGTCCTGCCCGCGATGCTGCAACAGCAGCAACGCGTCGTAGATCAGCTGGTTGACCGGCGCGCTGCTGACGACCCCGACGATCCCGCACATGGTTGGCTGCCTCTCATCCCGGTTAACCCGGCAGGTAGTGCCCGAACCGTTCGGGCAACACCGGCTTCAATTGCTTTACTGCCGCGGCCGACATGGCCGCGCCCTTCGATTCCGTCCACCACCCGTCACGCCGCAATGGTGTCATGTTCACCACGATCGCGATCGCCATCAGCAGCAAGGCCCCACGCAGCAGCCCGAAACCGGCGCCGAGTGCGCGGTCCACCGGCCGCAAGCCCACCGCCTCGACCAGCTTCTTCGTCACCCACGCGAGCAACGCGCCCGCCACCACCACCGCGGTGAACACCAGCACGAACGCCGCCGCATAGCGCGCCACTTCCGGCGCCTGGCCCAGCGGCAGGAATTTCGAAATATCCGGCGCGAACAGCTGGGCCAGCACGAACGCCGCGATCCAGCTCACCACCGACAGCACCTCGTACACCAGGCCGCGCCAGGCGCCGAGCAGGAGCGATGCGGCCATGATCGCGGCGAAAACCCAGTCCAGCGCCGCCATCACAAAGTGAGGACGGATGCCGGCAAGTCCAGCCCCTTCACCTTTTCCGCGGCCCGCTCGGCATCGGACTTGTTCGCGAACGGCCCGAGCCGCACCCGGATGCGCTTGCCGTCCTTCGTCTCGACCACTTGCGTGTACGTCTTCAATCCCGCGTGTTCCACCTTCAGGCGCGCCTCGCGCGCCTTGGCCGCGTCGGCGAACGCGCCGACCTGCACGACGAAGCGCCCTTCGGCTTCGACCGGCGTGCTGGCCACCGGCTTGCCTTCGAGCAGCGCGAGCGCCTTCGCTCCGTCGTCGGCGCGCGGCGCGGGCTTGCTTTCCGCGGGCGGCGCTTCGGTTTTCGCGGCCACCCTGGTTTCGCTCTTCGGCGGCTCGGCCTTCGGCGTACTCGCTTCCGCTTTCGCGGCACTTGCAGCCGGAGGCGGCGCGGCGTTCGCGACGGTCGATGAAGCCGACGGCGGCGCGGGCGGCGCCGCTTGCGTCGCCGCGGGAGCAGGCTGCGGCGCGGGCAGCGGCAATGGCTTGGCCTTGTTGCGGTCCGGAATCTCGATCGGGATGTCCACCGAGATCGGCCGGGGCTGCGTGTCGAACAGCAGCGGGAAGCCCACGACGCCGATCAATACGAGGACGGATGCGCCGATCAGGCGGTGCTTCGCGCGCCGGCGCATGGCCTCGATGCTCTCGGGCTGCCGGACGGAGGCTGCGGCGTCGTCGCCACCCTTGCGCGATTTGAAGAAGGCCATTGAGCGTGCTTGGGGCTACACGTGCTTGGCGCCCAGGCGGGGGACTCCGTCCTTCAGCACGCCACCCACGGTGTAGAACGATCCGAACACGACGATTCTATCAGCGGGGTCCGCCGCGGCCCGCGCCGCGGCGAAAGCTTCTTCGGGCGACAAATGCGTGGTGGCACGCACATCGCGGCGTGTTTCGAGCGCGCGCCACTTCGCCTCGAGATTCGCGGCGGATTCCGCACGCGGCGTCGGCAGGTCGGTGAAGTACCAGCGATCGACGATCGGCATCATCTTCGGCAGCATCGTCGCGAGGTCCTTGTCCGCCATCGCGCCGAACACCGCGTGCGTCACCGGATAGAAGCCCATCGCATCGAGGTTCGCGGCCAGCGCCGCGACGGAATGCGGGTTGTGCGCGACGTCGAGCACCAGCGCAGGCTGCCCGGGCACGATCTGGAAGCGGCCCGGCAGTTCGACGAGCGCCAATCCATTGCGCACCGCTTGCGCGGTCACGGGCAACTTCGATCGCATCGCTTCGAGCGCGGCCAGCACGCCCGACGCGTTCACCAGCTGGTTCGCGCCGCGCAGCGCCGGATAGCCGAGCCCCGCGTAGCGGCGGCCGCGCCCGGCCCACGACCATTGCTGCTGGTCGCCCTGGAAGTTGTAGTCGCGCCCGAGCTGCCACAGGTCCGCGCCGATTTCCAGGGCGTGGTCGACGACGCTTTGCGGCGGCACCGGGTCGCTCACGATCGCCGGGCGGCCCGTGCGCATGACGCCGGCCTTCTCGCGACCGATCGACTCGCGGTCGGGCCCGAGGAATTCCATGTGGTCGAGGGCTATGCTGGTGATCACGGCGCAGTCGGTGTCGACGATGTTCACGGCGTCGAGCCGGCCGCCGAGACCCACCTCGAGGATCGCCGCGTCGAGGCGCGACGCCGCCATCAGGCTCATGATCGCGAGCGTCGTGAACTCGAAGTACGTGAGCGACACGGCCTCGCGCGCGGCCTCGACGCGCGCGAAGTGCGGGACGAGGTCTTCGGGTTTCACGATCTCGCCGGCGATGCGGCAGCGCTCCTCGAAGCGCACGAGGTGCGGCGAGGTGTACACGCCGGTGCGCCAGCCGGCCTGTTGCAGGATGGCTTCGAGCATCGCGCACGTGGAACCTTTTCCGTTGGTTCCGGCAATGGTGAAGACGGGACACGAAAACGCGAGGCCCATGCGCCCAGCGACCGCCTTCACGCGATCGAGCCCCAGCTCGATCGTCTTGGGGTGCAGGCGTTCGCAGTGCGCGAGCCAATCGTCCAGTGTCTTCATTCCCCCGATTGTCTAAGATGAACCATGGCCATCACCGTTTACGGCATTCCCAACTGCGATACGGTCAAGAAAGCGCGTGCGTGGCTCGCGCACCACGGCGTCGAGCACGAGTTCCACGACTTCAGGAAACAGGGACTTGCGCCCGCGCAAGTGGACCGCTGGATCGCGGAACTCGGCTGGGAGAAACTGGTCAACCGCAAAGGCACGACGTGGCGCAAGCTCGATGCCGCGATGCAGTCCGGCGTGACGGATTCGACATCCGCGAAGCGATTGATGCTGGAGAACGTCAGCGTGATCAAGCGCCCGGTCGTTGAGTGGGGGAAGGAAGCCACGGTGGGCTTCGAGCCGAAGGAGTGGGAGCTGCGCCTTCGCGGCGGTTAACGGGTTTTACGGGGCCTTTACCCGCGCGCAAGATGCAGCCCAGCGGTTTTGCCTAAAATTTGGGCATGAGTTCAGCAGCAGTCAAGGAGTCCTCGATGAAGCAAGCCATTCTGGTTTCAGCCATGGGAGTGATCGGTCTCGCATCGGCCGGCGTGGCCAATGCGCAGGAAGAAGTCGGGCGCGTCATCTCGAGCACGCCGGTCGTGCAGCAGGTGCCCGTGTCGCGGCAGGTCTGCAACCAGCAAATGGTGCAAGCGCCGCGGCCCGCGTCGGGTGCGGGCGCGATCATCGGCGGCATCGTCGGCGGCTTGCTGGGCAACACCGTCGGCGGCGGCATGGGCCGCGCGGCAGCGACGGGTGTCGGCGTCGTCGCGGGTGCCGCGGTGGGCAACAACCTCGAACAGCGCGACCAGTACGCCGGCCAGCCCGTCACGCAGTGCGCGACGCAGACGTCGTACGAGAACCGCACGGTCGCCTACAACGTGCAGTACGAATACGCCGGCAAGACGTACAACGTGCAGATGCCGTACGACCCGGGCCCGACCATCAAGCTGCAGATCCAGCCGGTGAGCTCGTCGGCGGCGCCCATGGGCAACGGCGTTCAGACGATTGCCGCAAACGCGCCGGAAATCGTTTCCGAGACACCGAGCGTGGTGTACCCGGCGTACGCGTACCCTGCCTACGGTTACGGCTACAGCCCCTACTACGGCGGCTCGTACTGGTACCCGCCGGTGAGCCTGTCGCTCGGCTACATGTGGCACGGCGGCGGCGGCCATCACTGGCACCGCTGATCACGGCTCCCGAGAGCTCGCAAACGCCCGCACCCGCGGGCGTTTTTCTTTTCGGGGCCGGCGCGGGGCGCCAAGTAAAATTCAACCCTTCATGTCCACCATCCTCGAACACCTTCCCGCCGGCCAGAAGGTCGGCATCGCGTTCTCCGGCGGCCTCGACACGTCCGCGGCGCTGCACTGGATGCGCAAGAAGGGCGCGATCCCTTTCGCCTACACGGCCAACCTCGGCCAGCCCGACGAACCGGACTACGACGCGATCCCGCGCAAGGCCATGGAGTACGGCGCCGAGAAAGCACGCCTGGTGGATTGCCGCAAGCAGCTTGCGCACGAAGGCATCGCGGCGCTGCAGGCCGGCGCGTTCCACATCTCGACGGCGGGCGTCACCTACTTCAACACCACGCCGCTCGGCCGCGCGGTGACGGGCACGATGCTGGTCGCGGCGATGAAGCAGGACGACGTGAACATCTGGGGCGACGGCTCCACGTTCAAGGGCAACGACATCGAGCGCTTCTACCGCTACGGCCTGCTCACCAACCCGTCCCTGAAAATCTACAAGCCCTGGCTCGACCAGCAGTTCATCGACGAGCTCGGCGGCCGCGCGGAGATGTCGGCGTTCATGCAGGCATCGGGCTTCACGTACAAGATGTCGGCGGAGAAGGCGTACTCCACCGACTCCAACATGCTCGGCGCGACGCATGAAGCGAAGGACCTCGAGCAGCTGGACTCCGGCATCCGCATCGTCAACCCGATCATGGGCGTCGCCTTCTGGCGCGAGGACGTCCAAGTGCCCGCAGAAGAAGTCCGCGTGCGGTTCGACGACGGCCAGCCCGTCGCATTGAACGGCAAGGCATTCGACGACCCGGTCGAACTGTTCCTCGAAGCGAATCGCATCGGCGGCCGCCACGGCCTGGGCATGAGCGACCAGATCGAGAACCGCATCATCGAAGCCAAGAGCCGCGGCATCTACGAAGCGCCCGGCATGGCCTTGCTGTTCATCGCGTACGAGCGCCTCGTCACCGGCATCCACAACGAGGACACCATCGAGCAGTACCGCGACAACGGCCGCAAGCTCGGCCGCCTGCTGTACCAGGGCCGCTGGTTCGACCCGCAGGCGATCATGCTGCGCGAGACGGCGCAGCGCTGGGTCGCGCGCGCGATCACGGGGGAAGTCACCGTGGAACTGCGGCGCGGCAACGACTACTCGGTGCTCAACACCGAATCGCCGAACCTCACCTACGCGCCCGAGCGCCTGTCGATGGAAAAGGTGGAGAACGCGCCGTTCTCGCCGAAGGACCGCATCGGCCAGCTGACGATGCGCAACCTCGACATCACCGACACGCGTGCCAAGCTGGCGGTGTATTCGAAGGCCGGGCTGCTCTCGTCGAGCGGCGACGCGCCGCTGCCGTCGCTGGGCAACGACAAGAAGTAGTCAGGTCTTCCGCGCGACGTAGTGGAACCAGAACATGTCGCGCGTGTCCGCGCCGTCGGTGACGGGCCGGCCGCGCGTGCTGTCGAACACGGCTTCGCATTCGAAGCCGGCTTCGCGCAGCTGCCGCTGCTGCTCCGCGAGCGTCGTGTACATGATGAGGATGCCGAACTCGTGCGCGCCCGCGTTCTGCATCGACCAGCCGTCGTGCTCTTCGTTCAGCTGCCGGTATTTGCGGTGGTTGCTCAATGAGCGCGGCAGCGCGC
>DATBPW010000245.1:0-2719 GCA_036561125.1 Ramlibacter sp.
ACGCGCTCGACTTCGCGCAAGGTCGCGTGCGGGTCGACATTGAGTTCCAGCGAATGCGGCAGCACCACGAGGTCGAGGCTGTTCTCCTCGAACGGCAGCGCAGCGAAGTCCGTCACCATGGCGGGCTTCGGCATGCCCGGCAGTGGCGGCTCCGACAATGCGAGCCAGCGGTGCGGCATGCGGTTGGACTGCAGCGCATCGAGCTCCGGCAGCCCCAATTGCAGCGCGTGAAAGCCGAAAATGTCGGCGACCGCGCGGTCGAACTCCGCCCGCTCCCACGCCAGCAGGTAGCGGCCGGGCGGCGTCTGGAACCACTCCCGCATTCCTATAATTGCGTCGCTCATGATGAGGCTGATCCCGCTCCCGGCGTTCCAGGACAATTCCTTTTGGTTCTTGCACGATGGCCGGCGGGCCCTGGTGGTGGACCCGGGCGATGCGCAGCCTGTCCTGGGGGCATTGCAGCGCGAAGGCCTCGAGTTCGAAGCGATTCTAGTCACGCGCCACCATCCCGACCACGACAGCGGCGTCGACGTCCTGCGCAACACGACACGAGCGAAGGTCTGCGGCCGCGCGCTGCATTCGCTGGAAAAGTTGGCAGCTCTCCGCGGGGAAACCCGTGTTTGCTGCACACATGAATACACTTTGAGCAATCCGAGACTCGCGCAGGCCGTCGAACCGGGTAATCTCCAGCTGATCAATTTCACCCTGCAGGCCAACCCGTTCCTGCGCACCCGCGCCGGATGAAGTGAGCGTGTTGTTCGCCACGCTCCGGCAATGGAAAAACGCATTCAGATGAAGTTATCGCCTCTCGGCTCCCTCGTCCTCGCGCTGGCGCTCGCCGGCTGCGGCACGGTCACCACGGGGCCCGCACCGGTCGGCACGGCCGGCAGCACAGCAAAGGCGCAAGCACCCGCGCCCGCGGCATCTTCCGCGACGACGACGACGGCAGTGAACGTGGAACCGGTCATCCCCTCCGGTGACCTCAAGCCGATCGCCTCCGTCGACGTGAAGTCCAGCAACGTCGCGCTGCTCGTGCCGCCCGCGGACCTGTGGGAACGCATCCGCCGCGGCTTCAAGATGCCCGACCTGCAGGACGAGTACGTCCGCCAGCAGGAGCAGTGGTACCTGCAGCGGCCCGACTACATCGCGCGCATGACGGAGCGCTCGCGCAAGTACCTGTTCCACATCGTCGAGGAGCTCGAGCGCCGCGACATGCCGACCGAACTCGCGCTGTTGCCCTTCGTCGAGAGCGCTTTCAATCCGCAGGCGGTGTCGACCGCGCGCGCCGCCGGCATGTGGCAGTTCATCCCGTCGACGGGCCGCGTGTTCGACCTGAAGCAGAACGTCTTCCGCGACGACCGCCGCGACGTGCTCGCGTCCACGCGCGCCGCGCTCGATTACCTGCAGAAGCTGCACGACATGTTCGGCGACTGGCAGCTCGCGCTGGCGGCGTACAACTGGGGCGAAGGCAGCGTGCAGCGCGCGATCGCGCGCAACCAGCGGCTCGGGCTCGGGACGACGTACGCCGAGCTGAGCATGCCCGCCGAAACGCGCTCGTACGTGCCCAAGCTGCAGGCGCTCAAGAACATCATCGCCAATCCCGACGCCTACAACGCGGAGTTGCCGGTGATCGGCAACCACCCGTACTTCCAGACGGTCAACATCACGCGCGACATCGATGTGAAGCTCGCGGCCGACCTGGCCGACGTGCCGCTGGACGACTTCAAGGCGCTCAACCCCTCGGTGAACCGCCCGGTGATCCTCGCCAACGGCACGGGCCAGATCCTGCTGCCGTGGGACAACGCGGCGATCTTCCAGCGCAACTTCGAGGCCTACAACGCCGGCCAGTACGCCAGCTGGACTGCGTGGAAGGTGCCCGTGAACATGAGCTCGACCGAGGCCGCCAAGCGCACCGGCATGAGCGAAGCGGACCTGCGCGCCGTCAACACGATCCCGCCGCGCATGCTGATCAAGGCCGGCTCGGTGCTCATCGTGCCGCGCTCGTCGAAGAACCAGGAAGACGTCTCCGACGAAATCGCCGACAACGGCCAGCTGAACCTGCAGTCCGAACTCGTCACGCGCAAGATGATGGTCAAGGCCGGCAAGAAGGACAGCGTCGCGAGCATCGCGCGCCGCTACCGTGTCAGTGCGAAGCAGCTCGCCGAATGGAACTCCACGGCCGTTGCCGGCAAGTTCCATCCGGGCCAGCAGGTCGTCGTGTACGTGCCGGTGAGGACATCGAGCCACGCGATGAAGCACCACGCTGGTCGCGCGGTCGCGCACAAGGCAACGAGGAGCAAGAAGCACGCGGTTGCGGCGAAGAAGTCTTCGTCGTCCACGAAGACTGCGAATCGCTGAACGGCGGTTGGCTCGGTGGCGAGTCCACGGACTCCGGGTATCCGCCGGCCTGGGCCCGCGCGGAGTCCAGACAGGCTTCAGCGATTCGCAGTCTTCGTGGACGACGAGGACTTCTTCGCCGCACCCGCGTGCTTCCTGCCGGTTGTTGCCTTGTGCGCGACCGCGCGGCCGGCGTGGTGCTTCATCGCGTGGCTCGATGTCCTCACCGGCACGTACACGACGACCTGCTGGCCCGGATGGAACTTGCCGGCAACGGCCGTGGAGCTCCATTCGGCGAGCTGCTTCGCACTGACACGGTAGCGGCGCGCGATGCTCGCGACGCTGTCCTTCTTGCCGGCCTTGACCATCATCTTGCGCGTGA
>DATBPW010000246.1:0-2487 GCA_036561125.1 Ramlibacter sp.
ATCTTGCTGGCGGTTGCCGCGCTGTGGTCGACCGTCAAGATCGTGCCCCAGGGCAAGAACTACACCGTCGAGAATTTCGGCCGCTATACGCGCACGCTGCAGCCGGGCCTGCACATCCTCATCCCGGTGATGGAGCGGGTCGGCCACCGCATGAACATGAAGGAGCAGGTGCTCGACATCCCGAGCCAGGACGTCATCACCCGGGACAACGCTATGGTGCGCGTCAACGGCGTGACCTTTTTCCAGGTGCTCAACGCCGCCCGCGCCGCCTACGAGGTCGACCAGCTAGAGCCGTCGATCGTCAACCTCACCATGACCAACATCCGCACCGTCATGGGCTCCATGGACCTTGACGAGCTCTTGTCGAACCGCGACCAGATCAACGCCAAGCTCTTGCAGGTGCTCGACCAGGCGACGGAAGCTTGGGGCATCAAGGTCACGCGCATCGAGATCAAGGACATCGATCCTCCGCGCGATCTCGTCGACAGCATGGCGCGACAGATGAAGGCCGAACGCGAGAAGCGGGCGCAGATCCTGGAGGCCGAGGGTGCGCGGCAGGCGGAAATTCTTCGCGCCGAGGGTGAGAAGCAGGCCGTCGTGCTCGACGCCGAGGGCCGGCGCGAAGCCGCGTTCCGCGACGCTGAGGCGCGCGAGCGCGGCGCCGCTGCCGAAGCCAAGGCGACCCAGGTCGTTTCCGACGCCATCGCCGCGGGCAACGTGCAGGCGATCAACTACTTCATCGCCAACAACTACGTGAAGGCCCTGGAATCGCTCGCCAAGGCGCCAAACCAGAAGGTCATCCTGATGCCGCTCGAAGCCGCATCCGTGATCGGGTCGATCGCGGGCCTGGCGCAGATCACGTCGGAGGCGTTCGCGGGCCAACCGGCAGCGCAGGCCGCGCGCGCCAAGGGCAGCGTTCCGCAGACGGAGCGCTGAACGGCGGATCGCTGCGGATCGGAGGGCAACACCCTGCTATAATGTGCGCCGCGTGGTGGAGTTCGATATGACGGATTTCTTGTGGAGCCTCGGCGTCTGGAACTGGTTCGTCGTCGCGGTTGCCCTGTTCGTGCTCGAGACGATCGTTCCCGGCGTGCATTTCATCTGGTTCGGCCTCGCGGCCGCGATCGTCGGCATCCTTGGCCTCGCCGTCGATATTCCCTGGGAGTGGCAGTTGATTGCCTTCGCGATCATCTCCTGCATCACCGTATTTTTTGCCCGCCGCTTTGCTTCCCCCGCCGTTGCGCGCTCAGATGAGCCCGACCTCAATCTGCGCGCGGCTCAGTACGTTGGCCGCGTTGTGACGGTCGAAGAGCCGATCGCGGGCGGTCGCGGCAAGGTGCGCGTCGGCGATACCGTGTGGTCGGCGCAGGGCAGCGACGCGCCGTTGGGCGCGCGCGTCCGCGTCACCGGCACGAACGGTTGCGTTCTGTTGGTGGAGCATGCGGCTTCCTGAGCCAGGCGAGCGTCCGAGCGGCATTTTGTGGTTTGCCGCGGTCGTGAGCCTGTTGCTTCCCGTCGCCGGCGTCGCGGCTGCGCTTTACGGCATCTACCGAATCACTGACGCGGACAGCTACGGCTGGTTTTGGGTGGCTGCCGGAACGCTTTTGGTCCTCGCCGACATGGCGGTCGACTGGACCTGGGCACGGCCAACAATCGGCAAAAGCGACGAGCCGAACCTCAATCGCCGTGGTGCCGAGCTCGTCGGTCAGGTCGTCATGGTGGTGGAGCCGATCGAGGTAGAGGTGCGCGGCAAGGTGCGCGCGGCCGATACCGTTTGGGTGGCCGAGGGCATCAAGGCTGCGGTCGGCAAGCGTGTGCGCGTCGTCGGCGTCAAGGGAACGGTGCTGACCGTGGCGGCGACGTGAGGATGCTCTTGCGGGAGCGCTAGGCGACGCCGGCGCGGAGGAGGTCGTGCACGTGCACGATGCCGACCGGCTTGCCCTTGTCCACGACGAACAGCGCGGTGATGCGCGCGGCGTTGATCATCTCGAGCGCCGCGGAGGCGAGCATCTTCGGCGTCGCTGTCTTCGGTCGCCGCGTCATGATGTCGGCGGTGCGCGCCTTCACGAGGTCGCCGCCCATGTGACGGCGCAAGTCGCCGTCGGTGACGATGCCGATCAGCTTGCCCTTGGCGTCGACGATGCCGAGGCAGCCGAACGCCTTCTGCGTCATGGTGACGAGCGCGCCGCCCATAAGCTCGGTATCGCGGGCGAGCGGTATGGCGTCGCCCTTGTGCATCACGTCGGCGACGTGCTGCAGGCTGGCGCCGAGCGAGCCGCCCGGATGGATGTCCTTGAACTCGTTCGCCGTGAAGCCGCGCGCTTCCAGCAGCGCGATGGCGAGGCAATCGCCGAGCGCGAGCTGCATGGTCGTGGAGGTGGTGGGCGCGAGCCCGTGCGGGCAGGCTTCCTTGATGCGTGGCAGCTCCAGCACGATGTCGGCATGCTGGCCAAGCGCGCTCTCGGCGCGCGAGGTGATGGCGATGAG
>DATBPW010000247.1:0-5682 GCA_036561125.1 Ramlibacter sp.
TTTTCTTGTAATTGATGAGGTCGACGCGCGCGGGCTGCCATTGCTCCATGGCCGCGCGGATCTTGTCGAGCTCGCTGCGTTGCGTGCCCGCGCCCTGCAGCAGGCGTGGCGTGCGGCCGATCACCTCTTCCGGCGTGTAGCCCGTGCGCTGCTCGAAAGCCTCATTGACGAACACGATGCGCGGCCCCGGTTCGCTGAAGGGACCCGCCTCGGTGATGATCACGATGTCGTTCAGGCGCGCGATGCTGCTTTCCAGCAGCCGCAGCAGTTCCTGCGACTTGTGGCGCGCGGTCACGTCGCGCAGGTGCACCGCCATGCCGCCGCCGAACGGGTAGCCGCGCATCTCGATGCGGCTCGAAAGCTGCGCATCGAGTTCCTCCGCTTCGAGCTTGGCGCCGGTGGTGAAACTGCGGCGGAACTGCTCTTCGAGGCGCAGGCGCACGGTCTTCTGGAAGTTGGTCCAGATCGGCCGCCCGAGCAGCTCGCGCGCAGGCCGGTTGAGCAGGCGCTCGGCCTGCTCGTTCACGAACGTGAAGCGGCCCTGGCGGTCCACGGTGGCGAACGCTTCGCCGCTGCCCATCGCGCCGCCGAGGCTCATGGCGTGCCGCATCAGCGTGCCGGGCTGGTAGCCGTGCGGCGCGATCTCCTGCACCGCGCCCTCGATGCGCACGACGTCGCCGGTTGCGTCGAACACCGCCTGCCCCAGCGTGCGCACCCACGCACGCCGGCCCTTCAGCGTGACGACCTGCATCTCCTCGTCGAACGGCGTGCCGGTGGACGTGCACTCTTCCACGAGCGCTGTGATCTTGTCGCGCCATTCGGGCGCATAGAAACCGAAAGGATTGTCGCGCGGTGGTGCGAAGCCGGGCTGCGCTTCGTGGATCGCGGCGAGCTGGTCGGACCAGGCGATGTCGCCCGATGCCACGTCGAGCACCCACACGCCGACGAACGCCGTGCGTTCGACGAGCCCCAGCAGGCTTTCCGCATGCAGCAATTGCTCCCGTTGCGCCGTGTGCATCATGTGCGTCGAATCGTATCCCGACGCGGGGCGCGCGGGGGTAGGCATGGTCCTACCCGCATTCGCGCGCGAGTCCGCCGGGGCCCCGCAGAGCCACGCCCGCATCATCGAGAACCGAAACCGTCACTTTGCGTCAAACTCCCCGTGCACCTGCAAGCCTTTGTCATCGAGGACAACGCAACGATCCGCGAGAACCTCATCGGCACGCTGGAAGAACTGACTTGCGTGAGGGTGACGGGCACGAGCGCGTCCGAGGACGAGGCGCTCGCATGGCTCGCGGCGAACGCGCAGACCTGGGACGTGGTGATCGTCGACCTCTTCCTCAAGCAGGGCAGCGGCATCCACCTCGCGCAGTCGATCAGGCGCGCACGCCCGACGCAGAAGATCGTGGTGTTCTCGAATTACATCAATGCGAGCGTGCGCAAGCGCTGCGCGCAGCTGGGCGTGGACGCGGTGTTCGACAAGTCCACCGAGATCGACGCGCTCGTCGACTATTGCGCGCACCAATGCTTCCTCGTTGCGCAGGCGCAGGCCGCGGCCGCCTGAGCACGCGCGCGCGTCACGCCTGCTCGAGGGCCTGCGCGAGATCGTCGATCAGGTCGTCGGGATGCTCGAGGCCGATCGACGTGCGCAGCAATCCTTGCGGTGTGGTGCTCTGCGGGCCTTCGATCGACGCGCGATGCTCGATCAGGCTTTCGACGCCGCCCAGGCTCGTCGCGCGCGTGAACAACCCGACGCGTGCGGCGACGCCCATCGCCGCGTCCTTGCCGCCCGCGACTTCGAACGACAGCATGCCGCCGAAGTCCTTCATCTGCCGGCGTGCGAGCGCGTGGAAGCGGTTGCCTTCCAGCCCCGGGTAGTGCACGGCCGACACCTTGGGATGCGACTGCAGGAACTCGGCGACGCGGCGCGCGTTGGCGCAATGCGCCTGCATGCGATATGAGAGCGTGCCCAGGCTGCGCATCACCAGCCAGCAGTCGAACGGCGCCGCCACACCGCCGCCGAACAGCTGCGCGGTGCGCACACCTTCGAACTGCTCGTCGGCGACGCGCGTGACGATCACGCCGCCGAGCACGTCGCTGCGCCCGCCCAGATATTTGGTGGTGGCGTGCATCACCAGGTCGCAACCGAGTGCGAGCGGGTTCTGCAGCGCGGGCGACGCGAACGTGTTGTCCGCGACGACGCGAATGCCTTTGCCCTTGCACATGTCGACGACGGCCGCGATGTCGGTGCACTGGAGCAGCGGGTTCGACGGCGTCTCGACCCACACGATTCGCGTGCGCGGGCGCAACGCCGCACGAGTCGCATCGAGGTCCGACATGTCGACGAACGTGAACTCCACGCCCCACTTCGCGAACAGGTGCTTCAGCACGTTCGCGGTGCCGTGGTAGATGTCCTTCGGCGCGACGACGTGGTCGCCCGGCGCGAGCGTCTGGAACACCGCCGTCACCGCCGCCAGGCCCGATGCGAATGCCGCGGCCGCCGCGCCGCCCTCGAGCGCGGCCATCGCATCTTCGAGCGCGTTGCGGTTCGGGTTGTGGTTGCGCGAGTAGATGAACCCGCGCGAATAACCGCCGTCCGCGTCGCGCTCGAACGTGGTGGACAGCTGGATCGGCTCGATCACGGCGCCGGTGGCCGGGTCGACCTTGTGGCCGGCGTGCACGGCGAGGGTTTCGAAGCGCAGCTTGGACGTGGGCTTGGGTTCACTCATGGCAGTGCCATTATCAATGCGCGCCGCCGCTACGCCGACGACAAGCCGTACTTGCGGATCTTGTACCAGAGCGTGCGTTCGCTGATGTCCAGCAGCGCGGCGGCACGCGCCTTGTTGCCTTCGGCCTGTCGCAGCGCATCGGCGATCATCGTGGACTCGAGATGCTCGATGGCGGGGCCGAGCGGGCCTGCGCTCGCGCCTTGTTGCGCCGAGTCCGCGCGCTGCGTCGGCAATACGAAGGAGCGGTCGTCCAGTTCATCGCCCGTCCCGAGGATGACGGCGCGCTCGACCATGTTCGCCAGTTCACGCACGTTGCCCGGCCAGTTGTAGCCCTGGAGTTTCTCCAGCGTGCCGGCGCCGAGGCGCACACGCGCCGGATCGCGCCCGAGCCGGCGCAGGAAATGCGCGACGAGCCCCGGGATGTCCTCGACGCGATCCCTCAGGGGCGGCAGGTCGATTCGGAGCACGTTCAGGCGGAAATACAAATCGCCGCGCAGGCGGTTCTCGCGCACGGCCTGCTCCGGGTCCATGTTGGTCGCGGCGATGAAGCGCACGTCGATGGCCTTGCTGCCGTTCGCGCCCAGCCGCTCGATGCGGCCGTCCTCGATCACGCGCAGCAGCTTCGCCTGCAAGGGCAGCGCCATCTCCGTGATCTCGTCGAGGAACACCGTTCCGCCGTCGGCGTACTCGAACTTGCCGGCACGATCTTTCACCGCGCCCGTGAACGCGCCCCGCACATAGCCGAACAGTTCGCTCTCGAGCATGTCGGCGGGAATCGCGGCGCAATTGATCGCCACGAGCAGCCGGTTCGCGCGTGGCGACGCCGCATGCAGCGCGTGCGCCGCCAGCTCCTTGCCCGAACCGGTTTCGCCGACGAGAAGGACCGACGCGCCGGTCGGCCCGGCCCGGCGGATCGCGTCGTACACCGCGCGCATCGGCGTCGAGTCGCCCGCGAAATCGCCCCAGCCCTGCTGGACCTGCTGGCGCAGGAATTCGTTGTCGCGCTGGAGCTCCGACGCGCCCAGGACGCGGCGCACGACGGCTTCGAGTTCGTCGATGTCGAACGGGCGCTGCAGGTAATCGCTGGCGCCCCGCTTCATCGCGGCAACAGCCGATTCGACGCTCCCGTGCGCCGTGATGACGACCACCGGGACGTCCGCGCCCTGCCGCCGCAACGCATCGAGCAGCGCGATGCCGTCCATGCGCGGCATGCGCAGATCGGTGATCACGAGGTCGGCGGGCGCCTGCACGAACGCGTCCAGCGCCGCGCGCCCGTCGGTCGCGGCGGCGACCTGCAGGCCCATCTTGCCCAGCATGATCTCGAGCACGCGCAGCATCTCGGGCTCATCGTCGGCGATCAGCACACGTGCGTTCTTCATGAGAGTGCCTCCGTGCGCGGCAACCAGACGCGAAAGCGCGCTCCGCCCCATTCGCTTTCACCGGCCTCCACCGTCCCGCCGTGGGCGACAACGATCTCGCGCACGATCGCCAGCCCGAGCCCCATGCCGCCTTCGCGGCGCGACACGAACGCGGTGAAGATCTCCGCCCGCTCGCCCTGCGGCACGCCCGGGCCGTTGTCGTCCACCGTGATCTCGATGCCGCCTTCGCAGGGCCGCGCGGCGATGCGAACGTGGCCTTGCGGGGGCACCGCGTGCAGCGCGTTCGCAAGCAGGTTCAGCAGCACCTGCGTGAGCTCGTCGGGGTCGCACTGCAAGCCCAAACCCGGGGCCGCCTCGACGTCGATGGTGATGTCCTTCGCGCGCTGCTGCGGCGCGAGCACCGCGACGGCGCCGCGCACGAGCTCGGCCGCCTCGGCCGGAACGCGCACCGCGGCCCGCGGCCTGGCGATGTGCAGCATCCGCGACACGAGCCGGTTCAGGCGATCGGTCTGCGCTTCGATGAAGCCGACGAGCTCGACGGCTTCGCCCGACAGCCGTGGCTCGCGCCGGAGCATCTGCGCGGACGAACGCATGATGCCCAGCGGCGTGCGCACTTCGTGGGCCAGCATCGACGCCATCTCCCCGACCGCGGCCATGCGCGTGGCGCGAACGAGTTCGGCCTGCGATTGCTGCAGGTCGCGCCACATCGCGCTGAAGGCCTCGCCCAGCTCTCGCACTTCGCGGCTGCCGCCACGCGGCGCAACCGGGCTTGCATCGCGCGCGAACGATTGCCGGACGGATTCGGTCAGTTCGACGATGGGACGGGAGATCGCGCGGCTGATCCACGAAGCGGCGGCCACGCTGGCCGCGACGATCGCGACCAACAGGAGCGCGAACGCACCGGCCATCGCCTGCACCGGGGCGAACGCCTGCTGCGTCGGCTGCGCGATGAGCGCGAACCAGCCGAGACCGGTTCCGCGCGCCGGCGGGAAACGCGCGCCGGCCTCGATGACCCGTGAATCCGACAGCGGGGCGCCTTCCCTTTCACCGGCCACGTCGGGCGTGCGAAGCCAGTCGGCCAACGATGCGCCTGCGAGCGCTCTGCGAGATTCGAGCGCACCGGACGCCGCGATCGTCGCGCCCGCGCCGTCGGTGACCAGGGCCATGCGGCCTTGCTCGCGCGCCGCGCGATCGAGCACTTCGCTGAAGCGGCGCCAATCGAGCACGAGGTGCAACGAGCCCAGCGCACCGGCTGAATACGCGGACGGGATCGGCGCTTCCATTTCCGCGGCATCAGCCGCCAGCGCGGAAGGACGCGCGAACAGCACCGCGACACCGGCATGCCGGATCACGGCATGCGGCCCGGGTTCGGCGATGCGCGAGCCGATCCGCGCGGGGTCACTGCTGGCAATGACGCGCCTCGCGGTATCGATGCAGTCCAGTGCGATGTAGGCGTTGCCGTAGCCCTTGAGCAGGTCCGACAGGAACAGGCTCAGGCGCTTGTCGACGTCGCGCACCTGCAGGTCCTGCATGACGTCCAGCCGTGACCACGTCGCGGCATTCTGGGCGCGCTC
>DATBPW010000248.1:0-2323 GCA_036561125.1 Ramlibacter sp.
CTGCACTTCGACGACATCGCCAAGCTGATGCGCGCGCTGCGCAAATTGCTCGAAGCCGGCAACTCGATCGTGATCATCGAGCACAACCTCGACGTGATCCGCGCGGCCGACTGGTTGATCGACCTCGGCCCCGAAGGCGGCGATGCCGGCGGCCTGGTCGTCGCCGAAGGGTCCCCCGAAGAAGTGCGCCAGCATGCGAGTTCGCACACCGCGAAGGCGCTGCGCGATTACGACGGCACGCTCGGCGTCGCCGAAGGAGCTGCGCCGTACGTCGCGCGCGAAAGGAAACTGGAATCCGATCCCAATATCCGGATCGTCAACGCGAAAGAGCACAACCTCAAGAACCTGTCGGTCGCGATCCCGCACAACAAGTTCAGCGTGATCACCGGCGTGTCGGGCTCGGGCAAGTCGACGCTGGCGTTCGACATCCTGTTCAACGAAGGCCAGCGGCGCTACCTCGAATCGCTCAACGCGTATGCGCGCAGCATCGTGCAGCCGGCCGGGCGGCCGGAGGTCGACGCGGTGTACGGCATCCCGCCGACGGTCGCGATCGAACAGCGGCTGTCGCGCGGCGGGCGCAAGTCGACGGTCGGCACGACGACGGAGGTGTGGCACTTCCTGCGGCTGCTGTACGTCAAGCTCGGCGTGCAGCACTGCGTGAACGACGGTGCGGAGGTGCGGCCGCAGACGCCCGATTCGATCGCGGCGCAGATCATGCGCAAGTACAAGGGCGGGCACATCGGCCTGCTCGCGCCGCTGGTCATCAACCGCAAGGGCGTGTACACGGAGCTGGCCGAATGGGCGCGGCCACGGGGCTACACGCACCTGCGCGTGGACGGCAACTTCCTGCCGACGACGGGCTTCCCGCGCATCGACCGCTTCAAGGAACACACGATCGAACTGCCGGTGTGCGATCTCGACATCACGCCGGCCAACGAGAAGCTGTTGCGCGACAAGCTGGCCGAAGCGCTGGAACACGGCAAGGGCGTGCTGCACGTGCTGGCGCCGCTCGACGGATTGAAAGGCGCGATGCTGCAAGGCCTGGGCAAGCATCACCACATCGGCAAGATCGAAGTCTTCTCGACCAAGCGCGCCTGCCCGGTGTGCGGCACGAGTTATGCCGAGCTCGACCCGCGCCTGTTTTCGTACAACAGCAAGCACGGCTGGTGCCCGGACTGCGTGGGCACGGGCGTGAAGCTCACGCGCGAACAGCGCAAGGCCTTCGATGACACGATCGCGGACAGCGACGACAAGGGCCGCGAGCAGACCTTCGCCGAGCCGGAGGTCGAGGACGTCACCGACGAAGCGTGCCCGGCGTGCCACGGCTCGCGCCTGAACCTGCAGGCGCGCAACGTGAAGTTCGACCGCACGGGCATCGACGAGATCGCCGCCCTGTCGGTCGTCGACGTGCGCCGCTGGATCGAAGGCCTGGAGGTGAAGGGCGTGATGAGTGCGCGCGACAAGGGCATCGCGCGCGACCTGATCCCCGAGATCCGCTCGCGCCTCGAATTCCTCGAGGAAGTCGGCCTGGGTTACCTCACGCTCGACCGCGGCGCCCCGACGCTGTCGGGCGGCGAGGCGCAACGCATTCGCCTGGCGGCGCAGCTCGGCTCCAACCTGCAGGGCGTGTGTTATGTGCTCGACGAGCCGACCATAGGCCTGCACCCGCGCGATAACCAGATCCTGCTCGATTCGCTCGCCGAGCTGACGAACCACCGCAATACGCTGGTGGTGGTGGAGCACGATGAGGAGACAATTCGTCGTGCGGACTACGTGCTGGATCTCGGTCCTGCCGCGGGTGTGCGCGGCGGTGAAGTGGTGGGCTCGGGTACCGTGAAGGACCTCATGCGAAATCCGCGCTCCACGACCGGTCGTTTTCTCGCCGAGCCGCTCCAGCATCCTGCCCAACCGCATCGGGAGGTGAACGGCCGCACGGATCTGCTGAAGCTGGACCGCGTTACTCTGCACAACGTCAAGGGGACCGACGTCGGCATTCCTCTCGGTCGCCTCGTCGTCATCACAGGCGTGTCCGGGTCCGGTAAGTCGACCGTCGCCCGGGATGTGTTATACGCGAACCTGCGACGGCTGCTGGGAGAGGCGAACGGCAATGGCTCCAGGCCCAGGAGTCATGGGCGCAACAACGGCGGTGGCGGCAACGGCGCGGGCAACGGTGCACGCAAGCCGGGCAAGCGGGTGCTGAAGGACGATCTGGTCGGCTGCTCCGGAATGCGTGGCATCGAGAAAGTCGACCGCGTACTCGAGGTTGACCAGACGCCCATCGGCAAGACGCCGCGGTCGTGTCCGGCGACGTACGTCGGCTTCT
>DATBPW010000249.1:0-3945 GCA_036561125.1 Ramlibacter sp.
AACCTCTTCGTGCGCGCCGACGAGCAGGAAGAAGCATGGCGCTGGGTCGAGCCGCTGGTCGAGCACTGGCAGGGCGACGACAACGCGCCGCGGCCGTATGCGTCGGGCAGCTGGGGCCCGAGCGCGTCGAGCGCGATGATCGCGCGCGACGGGAACTGCTGGTGGGAGGAGTGCTAGGGCTTCAGGAACCGGATGCCGGGCTTGAGCTCTTCGTACATGAAGTAGTCGGTCTCCTTCATGCCGAGCGAGGCGTACGTCGCGTGCGCCACCTCGTTCTCCTTCTCGACATAAAGGCGGAAGCCGCAAACGCCCGCATCGGCCTTCGCGAGTGCGCGAACTTCCTCGTACATGCGCCGGTACACGCCCTTGCGGCGGTACGCCGCATCGACGTAGACGCTCTGGATCCACCAGAACAGGCCGTTGCGCCAGTCGCTCCACTCGTTGGTGATCATCAGGCACGCGACGACCTTGCCATCGTGTTCCGCGACAAGGTAGAAGCCGAGCGACGGCGTCGCGAGCAGGCGCCGCACGCCTGCGCCGATCACTTCATCGATCAGCTCCTTGCCTTCGGTCTCGCGGGCCATCGCGGCGTTGAAGCGCGCGATGGTATCGGCATCGCGCATCTCGCCGCGGCGTACGTGCAGCGCCAGCGCCATCAGATGCGCCCTTCCTCGACCGCGTGGCAGGCGACGCGCACGCCGCGCAACTCGAGCAGCGCCGGCCGCTCGACGCGACAGCGCTCGTTGGCGAACGGGCAGCGCGGGTTGAACGTGCAGCCGGTCGGCGGGTGGAGCGGGTTGGGCACTTCGCCTTGCACCGGCGTGCGCGCCTTGCCGGTGGCGTGCATCTTCGGGATCGCCTCGAGCAGCATCTTCGTGTACGGATGCTGCGGCGTCGCGAACAGCTGGTGCTTGCCCGCGAGCTCGACGATGCGCCCGAGGTACATCACGCCGACGTTGTCGCTCACGTGCCGCACGACGGCGAGGTTGTGCGAAATGAACAGGTAGGTCAGGCCGTGTGCACGCTGCAGGTCCTTCATGATGTTCAGGACCTGCGCCTGCACCGACACGTCCAGTGCCGACGTCGGCTCGTCGCACACCAGGAATTCCGGCTCGGTGGCCAGCGCGCGCGCGATCGAGATGCGCTGGCGCTGCCCGCCCGAGAACTGGTGCGGGTACTTCTCCATGTCCGCGGCCGAGAGGCCCACCGACGCCAGAAGTGTCGCGACGCGATCCTTCAGCTGCGCGGCGTCCTTGATGATGCCGTGCTCGGTGAGCGGCTCGCCGACGATCTTCTCCACGGTCCAGCGCGGATTCAGGCTCGCGTACGGGTCCTGGAAGATCATCTGGATGCGGCGGCGCAACTGCCGGTCGCCGGCGCGGTATGCAGCGTGCGCATCTTTCCCGTCGAACGCGACGCTGCCTTGCGTCGGCTCGTACAGCCCGACCAGCAGCTTGGCGACGGTGCTCTTGCCGCAGCCCGATTCGCCGACGAGCGCAAGCGTCTGGCCTCTTTCGATCTCGAAGCTCACGCCGTCCACCGCGTGCAGCAACAGGCGGCCCTTGCGCTCGATGATGCGATCGAGCAGCGGCGGCGAGACGTCGAACGTGCGCGCGAGGTCGCGCGCCTGGACCAACGGCTGCGTCATGCCACCGCCTTCACCGGCACGCCGGCGGTTGCGTCGTGCAGCCAGCACGCGGCGTGCGTCGCGCCCGCCGCGAGCAGCTCGGGCCGCTCGACCAGGCAGCGATTGAAAACGCGCGGGCAACGCGGGTTGTACGCGCAACCCGGCGGGATGGCGTTGAGGCGCGGCATCGAGCCGTCGATCTGGTAGAGCCGCTCGCGGTCCTGCGTGATGTCCGGGATCGATGCCATGAGGCCCATCGTGTAGGGATGCGCCGGCTGGTTGATCACGTCGTGCACGGGCCCGATCTCCGCGACGCGGCCCGCGTACATGACCGCGACGCGATCGCACGTCTCGGCGATCACGCCCATGTCGTGCGTGATCAGCATGACGGCCGCGCCGTGGTCGCGGCACACGCGCTTGAGCAGCGAGATGATCTGCGCCTGGATCGACACGTCGAGCGCCGTCGTCGGTTCGTCCGCGACGATCAGCTTCGGCTCGGCCGCGAGCGCGAGCGCGATCACGACGCGCTGGCGCATGCCGCCGGAAAACTGGTGCGGGTAATGGTCGATGCGCTCCTTCGCGCCGGGAATGCCTGTGTCTTCGAGCAACGCGATCGCGCGGCGGCGCGCTTCGTCTGCGCTCACCGGCAGGTGCGCCAGGATGGTCTCCGTGATCTGGCGGCCGATGGTGTACAGCGGGTTGAGCGACGTGAGGGGGTCCTGGAAGATCGCGCCGATCTTGCGGCCGCGGATCGTGCGCATCTTCTCCGGCGGCAGGTTGTCGATGCGGCGGCCCTCGAGGAAGATTTCGCCCGACGCGATGCGGCCCGGCGATTCGAGCAGGCCGATGATCGCCGCGCCCGTGAGCGACTTGCCCGCCCCGGATTCGCCGACGACGCCGAGGATCTCGCCCGGTGCGATGTCGAACGAGATGTCGTCGAGCGCGCGCAGCGTGCCGCGGCGGTAAGGGAACTCGACGACGAGGTTCTTGACGGAAAGAAGGCTCATCGCATCAACGCAGCCGCGGGTTGAGGGCGTCGCGCAGCCAGTCGCCCAGCAGGTTGACGGACAGCGCGATCAGCACCAGCGCCGCGCCCGGGAACACGGTGATCCACCAGTTGCCCGAGAACAGGAACTTGTTGCCCACCTGGATGAGCGTGCCGAGCGACGGCGAGTTCGGCGGCACGCCGACGCCGAGGAACGAGAGCGTCGCCTCGGTGATGATCGCCGTCGCCACCTGGATGGTCGCGAGCACCATCACCGGCCCGAGGATGTTGGGCAGCACGTGCTTGCGCATGATGCGCAGCGACGAGACGCCGGTCACGCGCGCGGCCTGCACGTATTCGCGGTTGCGCTCGACGAGCGTCGAGCCGCGCACGGTTCGCGCGTACTGCACCCAGCCTTGCCCGCCCGCGAGCGAGATCGAGATGATCAGCACGCCGAACGCGACGAAGTCCGTCGCATTCGGGAACAGCGCGCGGCCGACGCCGGAGATCAGCAGCGCGACGAGGATCGCCGGGAACGACAGCACCACATCGCACACGCGCATGATGAATGCGTCGGTGCGGCCGCCGATGAAGCCGGCGACGAGGCCGAGGCTCACGCCGATGAAGATCGAGACGACCACCGAAGCGAGCCCGACGAACAGCGAGATGCGCGCGCCGAACATCAGGGCCGAGAAGATGTCGCGGCCCTGGTCATCGGTTCCCAGCAGGTACTTCGGGCTGCCGCCCGCCATCCAGCGCGGCGGCAGGAACGCGTCGCCGAGCTCCAGCGTCGCCAGGTCGAACGGGTGGTGCGGCGCGACCCAGTTGGCGAAGATCGCGCAGAACACGCAGACGAAGGCCACCGCCGCCGCACCCACCGCGACGGGCGAGGTGCGGAAGCTGTAGCCGACGTCGCTTTGCCAGGCGCGGCCGAAGAACCCCGGGGAAACCTGCGGCGTCACTTGATGGTGATGTACTTCCAGACCATCTCGTTGCCCGGGAGCTGGACGGCATCCACGTTCTTCTTCATGGCCCAGTTGAGGTACTGCTGGTGCAGCGGGATGTGGCCGATGTCGTCCTCGTGGATCTTGACCGCCTCGTGGATCATCTCGTTGCGCTTCTTCGGGTCGGTCTCGGAGGCGATCTTGTCCGTGAGCTCGTCGAGCTTCGGGTTGCTGTACGCGCCGAGGTTGAACTGCCCGCGGCCGCCCTCACCCGGCGTCGACATGATCGAGTACAGCACGTTGTGCGCGTCGACCGTGCTCGACGTCCAGCCGAGCATGTAGAAGCTCGTGTCGCGGCGCAGGATCTTCGGGAAGTACGTGCCCTTGGT
>DATBPW010000250.1:0-8667 GCA_036561125.1 Ramlibacter sp.
ACGCACGCAGGGCCGGTGGTCGGGGGAGGGTTTTCTGGATGACAGCTCGTCGTGACCCCGCGGCTAGCTTGGCAAACGTTGTTGCCCCGCGAGCGAGGCAGGAAGAAAACCCTCCCCCGGCCGCCGGACCGGACCATGGCAGGAACTGTACGTGCATCCAGTGAACTACAATCACGCCCTCCCATGGCTACCCAACAACAAGGCTATTCCGAAGCGTCGATCCGAGTGCTCAAGGGCCTCGAGCCGGTCAAGCAGCGGCCGGGCATGTACACGCGCACGGACAACCCGCTGCATGTGATCCAGGAAGTGATCGACAACGCGGCGGACGAAGCGCTGGCGGGCTACGGCAAGCGGATCAAGACCACGCTGCATTCCGACGGCTCCGTGTCGATCGAGGACGATGGCCGCGGCATTCCGTTCGGCTTGCATCCGGAAGAAAAGGCGCCGGTGATCGAGCTCGTGTACACGCGGCTGCACGCGGGCGGCAAGTTCGACAAGGGGCAGGGCGGCGCGTATTCGTTCTCCGGCGGCCTGCACGGCGTGGGCGTGTCGGTGACCAACGCCCTTTCCAAACGCATGGAAGTGACCACGCATCGCGAAGGGCAGGTCGCGAAGATCGTGTTTTCCGGCGGCGACGTCGTCGAGAAACTGCACCTGCGCAAATTGCAGGAAGGCGACCGGCGCCAGGGCACGACGCTGCGCGTCTGGCCGGACGCGAAGTACTTCGAATCGAGCCAGCTGCCGCTGACCGAGCTGGCGCACCTGCTGCGCAGCAAGGCTGTGCTGATGCCGGGCGTGACGGTGTCGCTCGTCAACGAGAAGGCGAAGGACACGCAAAGCTGGCAATACAAGGGCGGCCTGAGCGATTACCTCATGCAGACGCTCACGGCCGACCCCGTGATCCCGCTGTTCGAAGGCGAGGGCTACGCGCAGAACGACGACAACTTCGCCGAAGGCGAGGGCGTGCAGTGGTGCGTGGCGTTCACCGAGGAAGGCCCGCCGGTGCGCGAGAGCTACGTGAACCTGATCCCGACGACGGCCGGCGGCACGCACGAAAGCGGCTTGCGCGACGGCCTGTTCAACGCGATCAAGAGCTTCATCGAGCTGCACTCGCTGCTGCCCAAGGGCGTGAAGCTGCTGCCCGAAGACGTGTTCGCGCGCGCGTCGTACGTGCTGTCGGCGAAGGTGCTCGACCCGCAGTTCCAGGGGCAGATCAAGGAGCGGCTGAATTCCCGCGACGCGGTGCGCCTGGTGTCGAGCTTCGTGCGGCCCGCGCTCGAGCTGTGGCTGAACCAGCATGTCGAGTACGGCAAGAAGCTCGCCGAGCTGGCAATCAAGGCCGCGCAGTCGCGCCAGCGCGCAGGGCAGAAGGTCGAAAAGCGCAAGGGCTCGGGCGTGGCCGTGCTGCCGGGCAAGCTCACCGATTGCGAGAGCAAGGACATCTCGCACAACGAGGTGTTCCTCGTCGAAGGCGATTCGGCGGGCGGCAGCGCGAAGATGGGCCGCGACAAGGAGATGCAGGCGATCCTGCCGCTTCGCGGGAAGGTGCTGAACACATGGGAGGTGGAGCGCGATCGCCTCTTCGCCAACAACGAGATCCACGACATCGCCGTGGCGATCGGCGTCGATCCGCACGGGCCCGGCGACGAGCCGGACCTGACGGGCCTGCGCTATGGCAAGGTGTGCATCCTGTCGGACGCCGACGTCGACGGCTCGCACATCCAGGTGCTGCTGCTCACGCTGTTCTTCCGGCACTTCCCGAAGCTCATCGATACGGGCCACGTCTACATCGCGCGGCCGCCGCTGTTCCGCGTGGACGCGCCTGCCCGCGGGAAAAAGCCCGCGTCCAAGACATATGCACTTGACGAAGGCGAGCTCACCGCTATCCTCGACAAGCTCCGCAAGGAGGGCGTGCGCGAAGGCGCCTGGTCCATCAGCCGTTTCAAGGGGCTGGGCGAAATGAGCGCGGAACAGCTGTGGGAAACCACGCTCAACCCGGACACGCGCCGGCTGCTGCAGGTGAAGCTCGGCGAGCTCGATTTCCCGCAGACCGAAAACCTGATCACGAAGCTCATGGGCAAGGGCGAAGCCGCCGCCCGCCGCGAGCTGATGGAGTCGCACGGCGACGAAGTCGAACTCGACATCTGACAACCCTCGCCCCAACGCCCCGCATTTGCATTTCCAAGTGACCGCCGCCAACTTCGCCGCTTCCTCGCCGGACCGCACCGTGGCCCGCGTGCGGCTGCGCCCGACGATGACGAGCGACCTCGACTACGTGGTGTCGCTGGAGCAGGCGCGAGAGAACGTCGCATTCATCACGCCGTGGGAGCGCACGCAGCACGAAGCCGCCATCCGCTTCCCGGACTTCCGGCACTTCATCGTCGAAGGCGGCGAGGATCTCGCGGCCGTGGGCTTCATCCTGCTGATCGGTTGCCGCGACCGCAACCAGTCGATCGAGTTGAAGCGCATGGTGATCGAAGCCAAGGGCGCGGGCTTCGGCCGCGCGGCGCTGCGTGTGGTGAAGAAGGTCGCGTTCGACGACCTCGACGCGCACCGTTTCTGGCTCGACGTGAAAAGCCGCAACGCGCGCGCCAAGGCGCTCTACGACAGCGAGGGCTTCGTCGTCGAAGGCGAATTGCGTGAAGCCGTGAAGACAGCGCAAGGCTTCGACTCGATGATCGTCATGTCCGTGCTGCGTTCCGAATTCCTCGGGCGGCGCGGCCTCGGCCTGGAGCTGCGCGCGGCATGATGAAGCGCATCGCATCCTTCCTCGCGGCCGTGGGTGCCGCGCTTGCCGTTGCGGCGCCTGCGCACGCGTCGGTGTGGGGCTACGTCGACGAAAAGGGCGTCGCGCACTTCGCGGCGGAAAAGGTCGACGAGCGCTACGAGCTGTTCTTCCGCGGCGGCGAGAGTTTCGATACCGACAACGGCGTGGGCACGCCGCGCCAGGTGGCGGTGCCGACGTCGCAGGCGAGCAAGCTCATCGCGTTCTTCGAGATCTCGCCGGCCTACAAGCAGGTGCAGCACCACCTGCGCGTCGCGTCGAAGGCCAACGGCATCGACTACGAGCTGCTCAAGGCGCTGATCGCCACGGAGTCGGGCTTCGACCCGGCGGCGGTGTCGCCGCGCGGTGCGGTCGGCCTGATGCAGGTCACGCCCGCGACGGCGCAGCGTTACGGCGTGAGCGGCGACCGCAAGAAGCTGGCCGACCCGGCCGTGAACATTCGCACCGGCGCGAAGTACCTGCACGACCTGCTCGCGATGTTCCACGGCAGCCTCGAACTCGCGCTGGCCGCATACAACGCCGGCGAGGGCGCGGTGATCCGGGCCGGCAACCGCGTGCCCAACTTCCGCGAGACGCAGAACTACGTCAAGACGGTGCTGCAGATCTACGAGATGCTCAAGCCGCCGTCGTTCACCGGCCAGCGCGGCAACGTGCCGACGCGCGTGAAAATGGAAATCCCCGCGGGCGGCGCGATCGGCCGCGGCAATCTGCCACCGGCGACGACAGGGCTCGCAAACCAAAAGCCGGACGCAGAATTCGCAGAAGTTCCGCAGAAGACGCAGAAACTCTTCTGAAGTTCGTTCTGCGGCTTCCGCGAAGTTTCTGCGAATTCTGCGTCCGGCTGTTGCATTGATATGGAACAAGACCTCCTTACGCTGACCAACAACGGCGACGACGGCGACGGGCTCGATCTCGGCTCGTACGCGCAGCGCGCCTATCTCGAATACGCGCTGTCGGTCGTGAAGGGCCGCGCGCTGCCGGACGTGTGCGACGGCCAGAAGCCCGTGCAGCGGCGCATCCTGTATTCGATGGCGCGCATGGGCCTGGGCTACACCGGCGCAAGCGGCGCGCGGCCCGTGAAGAGCGCGCGCGTCGTCGGCGACGTGCTCGGCCGCTTCCATCCGCATGGCGACCAGGCGGCGTACGACGCGCTCGTGCGCATGGCGCAGGACTTCGCGCAGCGCTACCCGCTGATCGACGGCCACGGCAACTTCGGCTCGCGCGACGGCGACGGCGCCGCGGCGATGCGCTACACCGAAGCGCGGCTCGCGCGCATCGCGAACCTGCTGCTCGACGAGATCGACGAGGGCACGGTCGACTTCGTGCCCAACTACGACGGCAGCACGCAGGAGCCGCGCCAATTGCCCGCGCGCCTGCCGTTCACGCTGCTCAATGGCGCGAGCGGGATCGCGGTGGGCCTCGCGACGGAGATCCCGTCGCACAACCTGCGCGAAATCGCCGACGCCTGCGTCGCGCTGATCAAGTCGCCGAAACTTTCGGACGACGAGTTGTTCGAGATCGTGCCGGGCCCCGACTTCCCGGGCGGCGGGCAGATCATCAGTACGCAGTCCGACATCGCCGATGCGTATCGCACGGGGCGCGGGTCGCTGAAGGTGCGCGCGCGCTGGAAGATCGAGGACATGGCGCGCGGCCAGTGGCAACTCGTCGTCACGGAACTGCCGCCGGGCGTGAGCGCGCAAAAAGTGCTCGAGGAGATCGAGGAGCTCACCAACCCGAAGGTGCGCGCCGGCAAGAAGGCGCTGCTGCAGGAACAGGTGCAGCTGAAGCAGAGCGTGCTCGCCGTGCTCGATGCGGTGCGCGACGAATCGAGCAAGGACGCGCCGGTGCGCATCGTCTTCGAGCCGAAGACCAGCCGCATCGACCCGCAGGAGCTGACCACCGCGCTGCTCGCGCACACGAGCCTCGAGACGTCGGCGCCGATCAACCTCACCGCGATCGGCCTGGACGGCAAGCCCGTGCAGAAGTCGCTGCGGCAACTGGTCACCGAGTGGATCGAGTTCCGGCACAGGACGATCGAACGGCGCTCGCAGCACCGCCTGGACAAGGTGCTCGACCGCATCCACATCCTCGAAGGGCGGCAGCTCGTGCTGCTGAACATCGACGAGGTGATCCGCATCATCCGCAACAGCGACGAACCCAAGCCCGCGCTGATCCAGCGGTTCAAGCTGTCGGAGCGGCAGGCCGACGACATCCTCGACATCCGCCTGCGCCAATTGGCGCGGCTCGAAGCGATCAAGATCGAGCAGGAGTTGAAGGAACTGCGCGAGGAGCAAAAGAAGCTCGAGGAGATCCTCGGCAGCCCCGCGGCGCTGCGCCGGCTGATGGTCAGGGAGATCGAGCAGGACGCGAAGCAGTTCGCCGATGCGCGCCGCACGCTGATCCAGGCCGAGAAGAAGGCGGTCGCGGAGATCAAGGTCGTCGACGAGCCCGTGACGGTCGTCGTGTCGCAGAAGGGTTGGGTGCGGGCGCGGCAAGGCCACGGCCACGAAGCGTCGAGCTTCGCGTTCAAGGCCGGCGACGACCTGTACGGCACGTTCGAATGCCGCACGGTCGACACGCTGCTGGCGTTCGGCAGCAACGGGCGCGTGTACACGGTGTCCGTGTCGACGCTGCCCGGCGCGCGCGGTGACGGCCAGCCGGTCACGACATTCATCGAACTCGAACCGGGCACGCACCTCGTGGATTACTTCGCCGGCGCGCCCAATGCGTGGCTGCTGCTGTCGAGCACCGGGGGCTACGGTTTCCTCGCCACGGTCGAGAACATGATGTCGCGCGTGAAGGGCGGCAAGGCGTTCCTCAGCGTCGGCGAGGGCGAATCGGTATGCCGGCCTTCGGCGGCGAACGTGCCGCCGCAAGCGCCGGCGACGCAGGTGTGCTGCATCTCGGCTGCCAAGCGCATCCTGACCTTCGACATCTCGGAGCTGAAGGCGATGGCCAGCGGCGGGCGCGGCCTGATGCTGATCGACCTCGACAAGAAGGACACGCTCGTCGGCGCCGCAGCCTACACGCGCAGCGTGCGCATCAAGGGCACGAGCCGCGACCGCGAGCGCGACGAAGTGCTGGAGATCCGCTCGCTGAACAACGCGAAGGCGGGGCGCGGGCGCAAGGGCAAGACGACGGAGCTCGGGTTCAAGCCGACCGGCATCGAGCGCGTGGAATAGGGCACGCTTCCGGCTGATTCCATGCCGTCGTAGGACATCGCTAGTCCATTGGAGCCAACGCGCTTGGCCGCGCACGATCCCATACTGATGCTGAGCGCCGCCGCACCGGCGGCCGCACGGAATGGGACTTATGCGACGACGTGATTTCAACCTCGCGGCCACGGCCGCGACTGTGCTTGCAGGCTGCGGCGGGGGCGGCGGTGCGCAGCCCGGCGCAGCGCCACCGCCTCCCTTGGGGGGCACATCATCGGGCACGCCATCGCCCGCACCCGCGCCCGCGCCCACACCTGCTCCCTCGCCGGCGCCTGCGCCGACTCCCGCACCCGCGCCGGCGCCTTTGCCGCCCGCTTCGTTCGTGATCGGAACGAACCTCGCGAGCATGGAAGTGGCGGGCCCGGGCTTGCGCTTCGGCGCGAGCACGCTGCCCAACGTCAACTTCGCGGTCCCGCGCCGCGAGGAGATCGCATGGCTGGCGGCGAACGGCTACACGAAGAGCCGGCTGCCGATCCGGTGGGAGATGTTGCAGCCGGTGCTCAACGACACGGTGATCAACGCAGCGACGAGTGCGATCCTCGGCGCGCCCGGCGCCTTCCACGAAGGCTACGCCGGCTACATCACGCAGGTGCTCGATGCGCACGCGGCCGTCGGCATGAAGTGCATCATCGATATCCACAACTACTGCCGCTACACCGACTTCGTGTTCCAGCCCGATGGCTCGGTCATCGGGCTCGTCGCGCCGCCCGACCCGCGCGTGCATCCCTACACGACCGATGCGAACCAGGTGCGCACGCGCATCTTCGCGCTCGCACCGGGCGCGACGCTCAAGCAGTCGCACTACACCGACTTCGTCTCGCGCATCGCCGCGCGCTGGAAGGACCATCCGGGCTTCGGCGGCTACGGCATGATGAACGAGCCGTACTACCTGCCGCGGCCGGGCACCATCGTCGAATCGCCCGGCGGCGACGGCGAGGACCTGACCGTGTGGCCGACCTACGCGATCGCAGGCATCGCGGCCATTCGCAGCATCGACCCGAACGGCCTGGTCTACCTCGGCGGCAACAGCTGGAATTCCGCGTGGACCATCGGCACCAACAACCCGGGCTGGCCCGTGCAGGCGTCGAACGTCGTGTACGACGTGCACGCGTACCTCGACGCGTTCAGCAACGGCAATGGCGCCGACTGGGACCTCGAGGCCGCGCGCGACTACCAGGCCGGCGTCGCCGCATCGCCGATCGACGCCAACACGGGCGTGGCGCGCCTGCAGCAGGCGGTCGCGTGGGCGCAGGCGCACGGCGGCCTGCGGCTCGCCCTCACGGAGACCGGCATGCCGCTGGACGATCCGCGCTGGCAGGCGTCGTTCTCCAACCTGCTGAACTACGCACGCGACAACAAGGTCGAGGTCTACAGCTGGGCGGGCGGCAGCTTCTGGTATTACCGCAACCACTCGATCAACCATGTGCCCGGCTGGCACCAGAACAAGACGCTGGAGCCCGCGCAGTCCGGGCCGATGAAGGCGGCCGCGGGCGTGGCGCTCGCGACGATCTTCGACGACGGCCCCGGCTGGGCGCCCTCGGGTGGCAGCGTGACGGTCACGGTGTACGCCCGCGGCTATCTCGCGAACCCGGTCACGCTGAACGTCTCGTCGAACAACGGCGGCTCGTTCAGCAAGACCGCGCTCGTCCTTGCCGCCGGTGCGAACACGCAGGACAGCTTCACCTTCACGCCGCCGCGCAATGCGGTCGTGACGCTCACCTACAGCGGCGCCGCGCCCAACCTGCCGCCGCCGCGCAAGGTCTTCTCGCTCA
The DNA here is from genome assembly GCA_036561125.1 of Ramlibacter sp. Classification (GTDB taxonomy): domain Bacteria; phylum Pseudomonadota; class Gammaproteobacteria; order Burkholderiales; family Burkholderiaceae_C; genus Ramlibacter. Next base: position 7,773 of record DATBPW010000250.1, read on the forward strand.
CCGACCCCGTGGCCTACGCCGCGACGAGCTTGCCGGATGCCGCGCTCGCGATCCTCGCGAAGTACTCGGCGTGCAAGTGGGACCTGTCGGACGGCGCGACGGACTTCGTGCAGGGCGTGCCGGCCGCGGCGGGGCAGGCCGTGCGCGCCGTCTCCGATTCGGGCTACGGCTCGAGCGTGGGCAATGCGATGGAGATGGTCGTCGGCATCAACACCGAAGGCGGCGCGGCCATGGGCACCCTGGTGCCGCCGGTGATGAGCGTCGCGAACGGCCGCAAGAGCGCGGACTTCAGTGCGCCCGGCACGTTCGGCTTCTGGTGCCGCAAGCCTTACCCGGTGCCGGGGTTGCGTCCCCATCCGCGCAACGTGGTGCCGTACAACATCACCGACCCGCACTTCGCGATCGCCGCGGTGAGCGTGCCCGGCGCGTCCAGCAACGGCGTCGTGTTCCAGGCATCGAGCGCGGATGGCGGCTATGCCACCGAGCTCGGCTTCGTCGCGGGCCGCCCGCAAGCGAGGTGGATCGATTCGGCGGGGAACTCGGTGGTGCTGCCCGCCCCGGACGCGGCCACACCCAACGCGGCGATCGTGATGTCGCTCACCTCGACGCCGGGGGCGCAGCAACTGCGGCTGAATTCGTCGGTGGCCGGCACGGGCGCGGCCACGTTCGCGGCTTCGCTGTACGGCAACGACCAGTTGCTGCTCGGCTCCGGGTTCACGAGCTTCTTCCCGCGCGACGCTTTCGGCGGCAATCTCCATGCGGCGATCACGGGCCGCGGCGTGCCCAGCGCTGCCGAATTGCAGGTGCTCGAACGCTACCTCGGGGCGATTGCGGGCGCCTGAGCTTCGTCCCCACGGCGGCGGGGCGATTGGCCTCGTGCGACCATCGGCGCATG
>DATBPW010000251.1:0-2624 GCA_036561125.1 Ramlibacter sp.
CGTGCGGGCGGGCCAGGTCGATGCGATCTCCAACACCGACCCGATCATGACGATCCTCGAGCAGAAGGGCGAGATCAAGATCATCAGCGACACGCGCACGCTCAAGGGCACGCAGGAAGTGTTCGGCGGCCCGATGCCGGCCGCATGCCTCTACACGCGCCTCGATTTCGTCAAGGCCAACCCGAACACGTGCCAGGCGCTGTCGAACGCGATCGTGCGCGGCCTCAAGTGGCTGCAGACCGCGGGCCCGAGCGACATCATCAAGACCGTTCCCGAGAATTACCTGCTCGGCGACCGTGCGCTGTACCTCGCGGCATTCAACAAGATCCGCGAAGCGATCGGGCTGGACGGCATGATGCCCGAAGAGGGCCCCAAGACGGCGCTGCGCGCGCTCGCCAGCTTCGAGCCCAGCGTGCATCCGGCCAAGATCGACCTGGCGAAGACGTATACGAACGAATTCGCGCGCCGTTCGAAAGACAAGTACAAGGCATAGCCCCCAAGCGGAGATACGCAAAAGCCGGCGTGGGGCCGGCTTTTTCATTGGTTAAGCTTCACGTCCATGGCGCCCGCACTCGAATTCCAGGACATCACCGTCATGTTCCGCTCCCCCGGCAGCGGGGAGCGCTACACGGCCGTTGCGAACACGACGATGCACGTCGGCGCCGGCGAGTTCGTGTCGGTGGTCGGGCCGACGGGCTGCGGCAAGTCGACGCTGCTCAACGTCGCGGCCGGCCTGCTCAACCCGTCGGGCGGCGAGGTGCGGGTGTTCGGCGAGCCGCTGCCGGGCATCAACCGCCGCGCGGGCTACATGTTCCAGTCCGAAGCGCTGATGCCGTGGCGCAGCGCGCTGGACAACGTCATGGTCGGGCTGCAGTATCGCGGCGCGAAGGAAACCGATGCGCGCGCGCAGGCGCTGTCGTGGCTCGAGCGCGTCGGGCTGCGCGAATTCGCGGACCGCTACCCGCACCAGCTGTCCGGCGGCATGCGCAAGCGCACTTCGCTCGCGCAGGTGCTCGCGCTCGACCCGGACATCATCCTGATGGACGAGCCGTTCTCCGCGCTCGACGTCCAGACGCGCCAGCTGATGGAAAACGAGGTGCTCGACCTGTGGGCCGCCAAGCGCAAGGCGGTGCTGTTCATCACGCACGACCTCGACGAAGCGATCGCGATGAGCGACCGCGTCGTCGTGCTCTCGGCCGGCCCGGCGACTCACCCGATCGGCGAATTCGCGATCGATCTCGAACGGCCGCGCGATGTCGCCGAGGTCCGCACGCACCCGCGCTTCGTGGAACTGCATTCGCAGATCTGGGGCGTGCTGCGCGAGGAAGTGCTCAAGGGTTACGCGCAGCAACTGAAGAAGGCGGCCTGACATGGGCAAGCTGGTCAACGAACGGACCGTGCGCGTGCTGCAGGTCGTGTTCCTCGTCGTGGTGCTGGTCGCGTGGCACGTCGTGTCGCTCAACGACCAGGTCGCGTTCTTCCTCGGGCAGCCGATCCAGGTGGCTGGGCGGATCTGGTCATGGTTCGTCCCGATCTCGATCGCGCCCAGCAGTGTCTTTCCCGACGGATTGCCCGGTCACGCCGACGTCTACGTGCACCTCGGGGTCACGCTGCTCGAAACGGTGCTCGCGTTCGGCATCGGCACCGTGCTCGGCCTGGCGTTCGGCCTGTGGCTCGCGCTCGCGCCCACGGCCGGCGCGATCCTCGATCCGTACATCAAGGGCCTGAACTCGATGCCGCGCGTGATCCTCGCGCCGATCTTCGCGCTGTGGTTCGGGCTGGGCATCTGGAGCAAGGTCGCGCTCGCGGTCACGCTCGTGTTCTTCATCGTCTTCTTCAACGTCTACCAGGGCGTGCGCGAAGTCAGCCCGGTGGTGCTCGCCAACGCGCGCATGCTCGGCGCCAGCCACAGGCAGCTGCTGCGCACCGTGTACCTCCCGAGCGCGACGAGCTGGGTTTTCGCCAGCCTGCACAACTCCGTCGGCCTCGCCTTCGTCGGCGCCGTGGTGGGCGAGTACCTCGGCTCCGCGCGCGGCGTCGGTTACCTGATCCTGCAGGCCGAAGGCACGTTCGACGTCAACACTGTGTTCGCCGGGATCGTCGTGCTGACCGCATTCGCACTCGTGCTCGATGCGATCGTCGGCAAGGTCGAGACGCGCCTGATGAAGTGGCAGCCGCGAGCGGGTGAGACCGAGAAGATCTGAGCCATGCGCTGCTGGCGGGCTCAGGCCGGCGGATGCCCTCCACCCTCCGTGTCCCCCGCCGTCTTGTGCCGCCTACGCGGCGCAAGACGAGCTCCGCCTTTACCTGCGGGTGGAGGGCATCCACCGTCCTGAGCCTGGGCACATTCGTTGCGATCCGCGGATGCACAACGCACGTGCCCTGTCCACGGATGCCGGGTACCCCGATCACGGAAGTAAAGGGGGAGCTCACTGGACCGCCGTAGGGCGGGCCAGCGGCGGAGGACATGGAGTGATCGGGGTACCCGGCGTCCGTGGACTCGCCACCGAGCCAACTGCCGTTCAGCGATTCGCAGTCTTCGTGGACGACGAAGACTTCTTCGCCGCAACCGCGTGCTTCTTGCTCCTCGTTGCCTTGTGCGCGACCGCGCGACCAGCGTGGTG
>DATBPW010000252.1:0-2261 GCA_036561125.1 Ramlibacter sp.
AGGCCACGCCCCCCGCATCGCGCACGACGGCGACTCCGCGCTGCGCGTCGTGGGCGAATTCAGGCCGCACGTCGTCTTCCTCGACATCGGCATGCCGGGCAAGGACGGCTACCAGGTCGCGCGCGAACTGCGCAACCTGCCCGCCACGCGCGATTGCGTGCTGGTGGCGCTCACCGGCTGGGGCGCACAGGAAGATCGCGCACGATCGCGCAGCGCGGGGTTCGACCACCACCTGACGAAGCCGGCGAGCCTCGCTGCGGTGAAAGCGCTGCTCGGGGATATTGCCGCGAGCGAGCCCAACCCTGCCGTGAACGCGGCGTGACCGCGGCGGTCAGCGCGATTTTCGCGGCGGCAAGCCGGTGTGCTGCGTGAGCACGGCGCCCTTGCGCGGCGTGGAGTTCTTGCGCCGCGGGCTCGTGTAGCCGCCGCCGGTCGCCGGCTGGAACGACGGCACGAGGTGATGCTTGCCGTTGCCGATCAGGTCCGCGCGGCCCATCGTCTTGAGCGCGTCGCGCAGCGCCGGCCAGTTGTTCGGGTCGTGGTAGCGCAGGAAAGCCTTGTGCAGGCGGCGGCGGCGTTCACCGCGCACGACGTCCACGGCGTCCGCGTCGGCGGCCGTGCGATGCACCTTGCGCAGCGTGTTGCGACCCGTGTGGTACATCGCCGTCGCCGTGGCCATCGGGCTCGGGTAGAACGTCTGCACCTGGTCGGCGCGAAAGCCGTTCTTCTTGAGCCACAGCGCGAGGTTCATCATGTCCTCGTCGCTCGTGCCCGGATGCGCCGCGATGAAGTACGGGACCAGGTACTGCTTCTTGCCCACCTCGGCACTGTACTTGTCGAACATCGCCTTGAACTTGTCGTAGCTGCCGATGCCCGGCTTCATCATCTTCGTGAGCGGGCCCTCTTCCGTGTGCTCGGGAGCGATCTTCAGGTACCCGCCGACGTGGTGCTGCACGAGTTCCTTCACGTACTCGGGCGATTCCACGGCCAGGTCGTAGCGCAGGCCCGAGCCGATCAGGATCTTCTTGACGCCCGGCAACGCACGCGCGCGCCGGTACATGTGCACCAGCGCCGAATGGTCGGTGTTCAGGTTCTGGCAGATGCCCGGGTACACGCACGATGGCTTGCGGCACGCCGCTTCGATCTCCGGCGACTTGCAGCCGATGCGGTACATGTTCGCGGTGGGCCCGCCCAGGTCCGACACCACGCCGGTGAAGCCGGGCACCTTGTCGCGGATCTCCTCGATCTCGCGGATCACCGAGTCCTCGCTGCGCGACTGGATGATGCGGCCTTCGTGCTCCGTGATCGAGCAGAACGTGCAGCCGCCGAAGCAGCCGCGCATGATGTTCACGGAAAAGCGGATCATCTCCCACGCGGGAATCTTCGTCGCGCCATCGTGGCCGCCCTGCCCGTCCGCGTAAGACGGATGCGGGCTGCGCGCATACGGCAGCCCGAACACGTGGTCCATCTCCGCGGTCGTGAGCGGGATGGGCGGCGGCGTGAGCCACACGTCGCGATCGCCGTGCGCCTGCACGAGCGCGCGCGCGTTGCCGGGGTTCGTCTCCAGGTGCAGCACGCGGTTCGCGTGGGCGTACAGCACCGGATCGGACTTCACCTGCTCGTAGGACGGCAGGCGGATCACCGTGCGATCGCGATTGAGCTTGATGCGCGGGTTCGAAATGAACTGCACCACCTTGTCACCTGGGCGCAGGGCCGGGTCGCCGGCGCTGCACTCGACGCCTTCGGCCTTCGCTTTCTCCGCCGTCATCATGTACGGATTGACGTGCTCCTCGACGCGGCCGGGCTGGTCGACTTCGGTCGAGTCGATCGCCATCCAGCCGTCGGGCGTGTCGCGCCGGATGAACGCGGTGCCGCGCACGTCGGTGATCGACTGGATCGGTTGCTTCGCCGCAAGGCGATGCGCGATCTCGACGATGGCGCGCTCCGCGTTGCCGTACAGGAGGATGTCCGCCTTCGCATCGACGAGGATCGAGCGGCGCACCTTGTCCGACCAGTAGTCGTAGTGCGCGATGCGGCGCAAGCTGGCTTCGATGCCGCCCATCACGATCGGCGCTTCGGGAAACGCCTCGCGGCAACGCTGCGCGTACACCAGCGACGCGCGATCGGGCCGCTTGCCGCCGACGTCGCCCGGCGTGTACGCGTCATCGCTGCGGATCTTCCGGTCCGCGGTGTAGCGGTTGATCATCGAATCCATGTTCCCGGCGGTGACGCCGAAGAACAGGTTGGGCTTGCCGAGCGCC
>DATBPW010000253.1:0-2605 GCA_036561125.1 Ramlibacter sp.
GCAGCCGATCGACCTGCTGGCACGCCGCGACATCAAGCGGCTAGCGCAAGTCACGGGCGAGAGCGACGCGAACCTGCGCGCCGCGATCGCGCTGATCACGCGCCTGGAACCCAAGCCGGGCCGGCGCTTTATCGACACCGAGCGCAACATCGTCGTGCCCGACGTGCTGGTGACGAAGGCGGGGCGCAGCGGCAACGTCAAGTTCCGCGTGCAGCTCAATCCCGACGTCATGCCGCGCCTGCGCGTTCACGACGTGTACGCGGGCGCGCTGAAAGCCCACAAGGGCGGCGAAGGACATGCAGCCTTGCAGCAGCGCCTGCAGGAGGCCCGCTGGTTCATCAAGAACATCCAGCAGCGCTTCGACACGATCCTGCGCGTGTCCAACGCGATCGTCGAGCGCCAGAAGAATTTCTTCGTGCACGGCGAGCTGGCGATGCGCCCGCTGGTGTTGCGCGAAATCGCCGACGAGCTGGGCCTGCACGAATCGACGATCAGCCGCGTCACCACGGCCAAGTACATGTCGACGCCTTACGGCACTTTCGAGCTGAAGTACTTCTTCGGCTCGGCGCTCGGCACCGAAACCGGCGGCAACGCGTCGAGCACCGCCGTGCGCGCGCTGATCAAGCAGTTCGTCGCCAGCGAGAGCGAGAAGAAGCCGCTGTCGGACAACCAGATCTCCGAGATGCTCAAGGAGCAGGGCATCGAGTGCGCGCGCCGCACCGTCGCGAAATACCGGGACGCGCTGCGCATCGCCCCGGCCAACCTGCGCAAGGCGCTGTGAACTCCCTCGCCCTGTTCCTGCCGTGCGCCGCGGGCGCGGAGACCTTCCTCGCCGACGAGGTCGGGCAGATCACCGGTGTCGCCGCAGCTTCGCATCGCGCCGGCGTCACGCTGCAGGGATCGTGGCGCGACGTGCTCAAGCTGAACCTGCACAGCCGGCTCGCGCAGCGCGTGCTGGTGCAGGTGGCGCACGCGCCGTACGCCAACGAGGCGGACGTCTATTCGGCCGCCGCGGCCGTCGCGTGGGAAGACTGGTTCGACGTGAAGCAATCGTTCAAGGTCGAGATCACGGCGCAGCACAGCCCGCTCAAGAGCCTGAACTTCGCCGCGCTCAAGGTGAAGGACGCGATCGCCGACCGCTTCCGCGAGAAGCGCGGCGCACGTCCCGACGTCGACACGCAGCGCCCGCGCGTGCGTGTCTATGCGCACCTGACCGCGACGCATGCGACGCTGTACATGGACACGTCGGGCGAGCCGCTGTTCAAGCGCGGCTGGCGCGAGGACAAGGGCGAAGCGCCGTTGAAGGAAACGCTCGCGGCCGCGATCATCGCGGCCAGCGGCTGGCAGGCCGACATGCCCCTGTACGACCCCTGCTGCGGCAGCGGCACGATCTTGATCGAAGCGGCGCAAATCGCCTGCCGCATCGCGCCGGGCATGGCGCGGCGCTTCGCGTTCGAGAACCTCCTGGGCTTCGAAGCGCGTGCATGGCAGCAGCTTCAGGGCGAAGCGAAGGCGCAGCAGCGCGAATCGCCGGCGCCGCTCTTCGGCAGCGACGTCGCGTTCCGCATGGTCGACTTCGCGCGCCGCAATGCCGAGCGCGCCGGCGTCGCGCAATGGATCAACCTGCGCGGCGGCGACGCGTTGCAGCGCATGCCGCCATCGGAGACGCCCGGCGTCATGCTGGTCAACCCGCCGTATGGCGAGCGCATCGAAGCCGCGGGCGTCGCGGGCCGCGAACGTGCGCAAAGCGACGGCGGCGATTTCTTCGCGCAGCTCGCGTCGCACTGGAAGGCGCATTACGCCGGCTGGACCGCGTGGGTGCTGTCGCCCGACCTCAAGCTGCCCGCGCGCATGCGCCTGAAGGAGTCGCGCCGCGTGCCGATGTGGAACGGCCCGATCGAATGCCGATTGTTCCGCTTCGACATGGTCAAGGGCTCCGCGCGCAAGGGCGCCGGTTGAAGCTGGTCCTCGACACGAACATCGTGCTGGACCTGTGGGTCTTTCGCGATTCCGCCGTGGGTGAATTGCATGCTGCAATTGCCAACAAGGAAGTGACTTGGCTGGCGACTTCATCGATGCGCGAAGAGCTCGAGTTCGTCCTTTCCTATGAGCAATTGGACGCTCGCATGCGCGAAGCGAACGTGTCGGCCCAACAAGTGCTCGAGACCTTCGACGCCCACGCATTGATCGTGGAGCCGCCGCCCGCGTCGGCCCACAAGTGCCGCGACCCCGACGACCAGAAGTTCGTCGACCTCGCTGTGGCGCACGACGCGTTGCTGCTCTCGAAGGACGCGCAGGTCCTCGCGCTGCGGCGCAAGCTCGCGGTGGCGAAGCGCTTCAGTGCACCAGTGCCGGCGAAAACCGGTCCGCCCGCGCCATCGGCCAGTAATAGCTGAACACGTTGTGCTGCTTCGCGAGGTCACTGCCCAGCAGTGCGCCGGGCTCGACGCGCGTGATCAGGTTCGACAGCAGCTTCACCTCCACGTCGCTGATCCGCCGCACGATGTGATGCGGCCCGATGTCGCCCGGGTGTTCCAGCCCCGACGCCTGCACGAGGTCCTTGAGGGCGTGCAAGGTGGCGTGGTGGAAGTTGTAGACGCGCTGC
>DATBPW010000254.1:0-4367 GCA_036561125.1 Ramlibacter sp.
CGGCGAAGTGCGGCACCTGAAGATCGAGGACGGGCCGGGCCGCAAGCTCGGGCGCTCGTTCGGCGTCAAGCTCTGGCCGACGCTGGTGTTCCTCAAAGACGGGCGCGAGCTCGCGCGCGTGACGCGGCCGCGCAGCGACGCCGAGATCGTCGCGGGACTGGCGCAGATCGCCTGAGCGCCGTCACTCCGCCACGGGGTCGCGCGCCATCAGCTCGCTCACCGCGGCTCGCGGCTGCAACCGGCCCGAGAGCAGCCCCACGACTGCGCGCGAGATCGGCATCTCGATGCCCAGCCGCTCGCCGCGCGCGACGACGGCGTGCGCGCACAGCACGCCTTCGGCCACATGGCCCAGCGACGCGGTGGCGGCATCGAGAGACTTGCCCTGCGCCAGCATCAACCCGATGCGGCGGTTGCGGCTCAAATCGCCCGTGGCGGTGAGCACGAGGTCGCCCAGCCCCGACAACCCCATGAATGTTTCGGCGCGCGCGCCCAGCGCGACGCCGAGCCGCGTCATTTCGGCGAGGCCGCGCGTGATGAGCGCAGCACGCGCATTGAGGCCAAGCCCGAGCCCATCGCACAGCCCCGTCGCGATCGCGAGCACGTTCTTCACCGCGCCGCCGACTTCGACGCCCGCGATGTCGTCGTTCGCATAGACGCGCAGGCGCTCGCCATGGAATGCGGCGACGAGCGTGTCGCGCACGCCGGCATGCACGCTTGCCGCAACGAGTGCGGTCGGCTGCCCGCGCGCGACTTCTTCGGCGAAGCTCGGGCCGCTCAGCACGCCGCCGTGCAGCGACGGTGCGGCCTGCGCTTGCACTTCGTGACCGAGCAGCCCTTCGGCGCCGGTCGATTCGAAGCCCTTGCAGAGCCACACCACCGGCTGCGCCTGCGTGGTGAGCGCGACCAGCATCTCGCGCAGCCCTGCCATTGGCGTGGCGATCACCGCGAGATCGCACGCGGCGGCGCTGCGCGCGATCGCCGGGTCCGAGGACACGGCGATGCGCGCGGGCAGTTGCACGCCGGGCAGGTAGCGCATGTTCTCGCGCTCGCGGCCGATGGCCGCCGCTTGCGCCGCATCGCGCGCCCACAGCAGCACGTCGTGCCGCGCGGACGCGTTCACCGCGAGGGCCGTGCCCCAGGCCCCGGCCCCGAACACGGCGATCTTCATCGTGCGCCGGCGCTCAGGCCGTGACGATTTTCGGCGTCTCGGGATGGGTGTTCGCGAACTGCGGGTTGTTCTGGTTCTCGTACATGGCCTGGAAATTCAGTTCGGCCAGGTGCACGGGCGGGAAGCCGGCGCGCGTGACGATGTCCGCCACGTTCGCGCGCAGGTACGGGTAGACGATCTGCGGGCAGGCGATGCCCAGGATCGGGTTCAGCTGGTCGTCGGGCAGGTTGCGGATCTCGAAGATCGCGGCCTGCTTGGCCTCGACGAGGAACACGACCTTGTCCTTGATCTTGGTGGTGACGGTGGCCGTCACGCACGATTCCCAGATGCCTTCGGTGACGTTCTGCGCCTCGACGCCGAGCTGGATCTCGACGGCGGGCTGCTCCTGCTCGAGCAGGATTCCCGGCGAGTTGGGTTGCTCCAGCGACGCTTCCTTGAGGTAGACGCGCTGGATCTGGAACACCGGGGTATCTGCTTGTTGCTGCTGCTGTTCGGCCATGGCTTTCTCTTGTGCAAAAGCCCGCCCGGCGTGCGCCGAAGCGGGCTGGATTCGGGACAGAAGGGGGATTATCCCTGAAGCAGCGGCTCGAGCCCGCCGCGGCGGTCGAGCTCCATCAGGTCGTCGCAGCCGCCCACGTGCGTTTCCCCGATGAAGATCTGCGGCACGGTGCGTCGGCCGGTGATCTCCATCATCCTGGAACGCTCCTGCGGGTCGAGGTCGACGCGAACTTCGTCGATGGCGGCGACGCCCTTGGCCTTGAGGATCTGCTTGGCGCGGATGCAATACGGGCAGACCGCGGTGGTGTACATCTTGACGGACTGCATGTCCCAGGTTTTTCCTTGTGCTTATGCCTTCTCGACAGGCAGGTTAGCGTCTTTCCACGCTTTCATCCCGCCGGCGAGCGCTTGGGCCTTGTCGTAGCCCAGTTTCTTTGCCGTGCCGACGGCCCGCTGCGCCCGCGCGCCGGACTGGCACACGAGGATCAGCGGCACCGTCTTGTTCTTCACGGCATCGGGCAGCCGGTTTTCGAGCTGGCCCAGCGGCACGTTCTTCGCGCCCCCGATATGCCCCTGCGCGAATTCTTCAGCTTCGCACACGTCCACCACCACGCCACGCTCCCGGTTGATCAGGTGCACCGCCATCGCGGCCGTGAGGCTGCCGGCGCCCACCCCCTGCAGGGTCGGCCAGAACAGCATCGCGCCCGAGGCGATCGCGACCGCGACCAGCATCCAGTTGTCGATCACAAATTTCATTCGTTTCCTTGCATGCCCGGTGTCGGGCAACCCGCGATTCTAAAATGTCAGGCTTTGCCCGATTGCTCGAAGGACAACCGCCGACCATGTACAAGCTCGTGCTGATCCGCCACGGCGAATCGACCTGGAACCTGGAAAACCGCTTCACCGGCTGGACCGACGTGCCGCTGACGCGCACCGGCATCGACCAGGCCCGCACCGCGGGCAAGCTGCTGAGGGATGAGGGCTGGGACTTCGACCTGTGCTACACGAGCGTGCTCAGGCGCGCGACCCACACCTTGTGGCACTGCCTCGACGAGATGGACCGCACGTGGCTGCCGGTGGTGCACTCGTGGCGGCTGAACGAGCGTCACTACGGCGCCCTGCAGGGGCTCAACAAGGCCGAGACGGCCAGGCAATACGGCGACGAACAGGTGCTCGCCTGGCGGCGCAGCTACGACGTGCCGCCGCCGCCGCTTGCGCAGAGCGACCCGCGCTGGGAGCGCGGCGACGTGCGCTACAGGAACGTGCCGGATGCGCAGTTCCCGCGCACCGAATGCCTGAAGGACACCGTCGCCCGCGTGCTGCCGTTCTGGAACGAGGCGATGGCCGCCGCGATCAAGGGCGGCCGGCGCGTGCTGGTCTCCGCGCATGGCAATTCGATCCGCGCGCTCGTGAAATACCTCGATGGGATCTCCGATGCGGACATCGTGGGCCTGAACATCCCCAACGGCATCCCGCTGGTCTACGAACTCGATGGCGCGCTCAAGCCCATTCGCCACCACTACCTCGGTGACCCGCAGGCCGCGGCGCGCGCGGCGGCCGCGGTGGCGAACCAGGGAAAGGCAGGCTAGGCCGCGGCGTTTGCGCTCCTTGCGGCCACGCGGCGAGCCATCCCGGGACTTTTTGCACGGCAGGGCGCATGCACCACGGGAACCCCGGAGTAACGATTGCGTCATAGGGGTTTCGCAGGTGTATATTTTCGAAGCCGGCACCGAAGGTGCTTGCTGGACCCTTCTAGGACTCCCTCTCAAATGAGCCACAAACTCAAGATAGCCGGCTGGATTACCGTAGGCGCAGTTGCCGGCGCGCTCACGACGGTGTCGTTGCAGACCGTGGCTCGCGGATCGCTCCAGCCCTTGCCGCTGGAAGAATTGCAGCAGCTCGCCGCGGTCTTCGGCATGATCAAGACCGACTACGTCGAACCCGTCGACGAGCACAAGCTGATCCAGGACGCGATCGCCGGCATGGTGTCCGGGCTCGATCCGCACTCGCAGTACTTCGACAAGAAGTCCTTCAAGGAATTCAAGGAAGGCACGTCCGGCCGCTTCGTCGGTGTGGGCATCGAAATCTCGCAGGAAGACGGTTTCGTCAAGGTCGTCTCCCCGATCGAAGGCTCGCCGGCGTTCCGCGCGGGCCTCAAGCCGAACGACCTGATCACCAAGATCGACGACTCGGCCGTCAAGGGCATGACGCTGAACGAGGCCGTCAAGAAGATGCGCGGTGAGCCCAACACGAAGGTGATGCTCACGATCTACCGCAAGGACGAAAACCGCAGCTTCCCGGTGACGATCACGCGCGAGGAAATCCGCACGCAATCGGTCAAGGGCAAGGTGGTCGAGCCCGGCTATGGCTGGATCCGCGTGTCGCAGTTCCAGGAGCGCACCGTCGACGACTTCGTCAGGAAGATCGACGAGATGTACCGCCAGGACCCGAACATGAAGGGCATCGTGCTCGACCTGCGCAACGACCCGGGCGGCCTGCTCGACGCTGCGGTGGCGATCTCGTCGTCGTTCCTGCCGGAGAACGCGGTGGTCGTGTCGACCAACGGCCAGCTGCCCGAATCGAAGTTCACGTACAAGGCCGCGCCGGAGTACTACCAGCGCCGCGCCGGCGCCGACCCGCTGCGCAAGCTGCCGGCCGCCCTCAAGACCGTGCCGCTGGTCGTGCTGGTGAACGAAGGCTC
>DATBPW010000255.1:0-4319 GCA_036561125.1 Ramlibacter sp.
GGCGCCAGCGCCAGTGCGACGGCGGCCAGCGCGCGCATCACATGTGCCCGGGCAGCCAGGTGGCCATCTGCGGGACGAACCACAGCAGCAGCACCATCGCGCACATGAGGAAGAAGAAGGGCAGGGTGACCTTCGCGATCCAGGTGATCTGCTTGCCCGTCATCCCCTGCAGCACGAACAGGTTGAAGCCCACCGGCGGGGTGATCTGCGCCATCTCCACCACGATCACGATGAAGATGCCGAACCAGATCAGGTCGAGGTGCGCGGCCTGCACGGTCGGCAGGATCACGCCCATCGTCAGCACCACCATCGAGATGCCGTCGAGGAAGCAGCCGAGGATGATGTAGAAGACGCCGAGCGCGAGGATCAGGCCGAAGGGCGACAGGCCCAGCGACGCGACGAATTCCGCCAGGTGCCGCGGCAGGCCGATGTAGCCCATCGACAGCGTGAGGAACTGCGCGCCCGACAGGATCAGCGCGATCATGCAATACAGCCGCGTGGCGCCGAGCAGCGAATCGCGGAACGTGACCCATGTGAGCGAGCGCTGCACGGCCGACAGCAGCAGCGACCCGACGACGCCCACGGCCGCTGCTTCGGTCGCGGTCGCGACGCCGGTGTAGATGGAGCCGAGCACGGCGCCGATCAGCACCACCACCGGGATCAGGTGGCGCGACTCGTGCACCTTCTGCATGAACGTCATCGACATGTCGGGCGGCGGCACGCGATCGCGATTGAGCGTGGCCCAGACGGCGAGGTAGGCCGAGAACATCGACGCGAGGACGACGCCGGGAATGATGCCCGCGATGAACAGGCGCGCGATGGACACGTCCGCTGTCACGCCGTAGACGATCATGATGATCGAGGGCGGGATCAGCAGGCCCAGCGTGCCGGCGCCGGCGAGCGAGCCGATCGTGATGTCGTCGGGATAGCCTCGCTTCGCAAGCTCGGGCAACGACATCTTGCCGATCGTCGCGCACGTGGCGGCCGACGAACCCGACACCGCGGCGAAGATCGTGCAGCCGATGACGTTGGTGTGCAGCAATCGCCCGGGCAGGCGCGACACCCACGGCGCGAGGCCCTTGAACATGCTCTCGGACAAGCGCGTGCGAAACAGGATCTCGCCCATCCACACGAACAGCGGCAGAGCGGTGAGCGTCCAGCTCGACGCCGCGCCCCACACCGTGATCGCCATCGCGTCGCCGGCGGGACGCGACGAGAACAGCTGCATGCCGATCCACGCGACGCCCGCGAGCGTGAGGCCGATCCACACGCCGCTGCCGAGCAGCGCGAACAGCGCCACGATCAGCAGCGTCGTGACGAGGAATTCATTCATTGTGGAGCGCTTCTTCGCTGGCCGTGACGACGCGGCGGCCCTTGAACTCGAGCCACCATTCGTCGAGGAACGCGATGAAGAGGATCGTCGTGCCGACGGCCATCCCGATCTGGGGGATCCACAGCGGCGTGGCGTCGGTGCCGGTGGACACGTCGTTGAACACGTGCGAGTTCCACGCGAGGCGTGCCGAGTAAAACGCGAACAGCCCCGACAGCAGCACGGCCGCCGACAGCGACCACATCTCGAGCCAGTGCAGGCGGCGGCCCTTGAGCTGCTGCAGGATCAGCGTGACGCGGATGTGCTCGTTGCGCTTGAGCGTGTGCGCGAGCGCGAGGAAACCCGCGCCCGCCATGCTGTAGCCCGCGTACATGTCCGTGCCCTGGAAGTTGATCCCGAGCTGGCGCGTGACGATCGCGGCCAGCACCATGGCCAGCACGCCGACCATCGACAGCGCCGCGAGCCACGCCGCGGCGTCGTAGAGGAAATCGAGGAAGCGCCTCAGCTTATTGCTTCCGGTACGCGTCGACGACCGCCTTGCCGTCGGGGCCGGCCTTGGCGAGCCAGTCGTTCAGCAGCGTGCCGCCGATCTTGCGCATGTCGGTCATCAGCTGCGCCGGGGGTTGCAGGATCTGCATGCCGTGGGCCTTGAGCTGGTCGACGTACCACTGGTTCTTCTCTTCGCTCAGCTTCCAGCCGCGCGTTTCGGCATCGGCCGCGGCTTTCAGCACGGCGTCCTGCGTGGGCTTGTCCAGTGCGTTGAACGCGGCGGCGTTCATGATCACCGCGTTCTTCGGCAGCCACGCCTTCGTGTCGTACCAGTTCTTGATGTGCTCGTAGGTCTTGGAGTCGTAGCCCGTCGAGCCGGACGACATGTACGAGTCGACCACGCCCGTGGCGAGCGCTTGCGACACTTCGGACGCCTGCACCGTCACCGGCTGCGCGCCGACCAGCTCGGCGATCTTTGCCGTCGCCGGGCTGTACGCGCGCCACTTCAGGCCCTTCATGTCGGCCGCGGAGTTGAGCGTGCGATTCGTGTAGATGCCTTGCGGCGGCCACGGCACCGTGTACAGCAGCCGCATGCCTTGCGAGGCCAGCAGCTTCTCGAGCGCGGGCTTCTGGGCGTGATAGAGCTTCAGCGCGTCGCCGTAGCCGGTGGCGAGGAAGGGCACGCCATCCAGGCCGTAGAGCGCGTTCTCGTTCTCGAAGTTCACCAGCAGGATCTCGCCCAGCTGCGCCTGCCCCTGCTGGACGGCGCGCTTGATCTCGGGCGCCTTGAACAGCGACGCGTTCGCGTGCACGGTGATCTTGAGCTTGCCGCCGGACATCTTGTCGACGTCCTTCGCGAACTGTTCGAGGTTCTCGGTGTGGAAGTTGCTGGCGGGGTAGGCGGCCGGCAGGTCCCACTTCGTCTGCGCGAACGCGCCCACCGCGACGGTGACCGCGAGGCCCGCGAGGATCTGTTTGAGTTTCATGGTGTCTCCGTGAGAATCCGGGGAATGGACGCGCCGAGGATAAATGCAATTTCGAGGCCAGCGCCATCCGTATTGCCCCGGTTCATCGGCGTGCTCACGCTGGACACGCGGTTCCCGCGGCTGCCCGGCGACATCGGCAACCCGGCTTCTTTCGGGGTCCCGGCGCTGACGCGCACCGTGCGCGAGGCGCGCCCGGACCAGGCCGTGCAATCGGCGGCGGGCCAGCGCGCGGCGGACCTGGTGACGCCCTTTTGCCATGCCATGCGCGACCTCGAGCGCATGGGCGCGGCCTCGATCACCACGAGCTGCGGCTTCCTGGTGCTGATGCAGGAGGAGCTCCAGGCGCGGGCGAAGGTGCCCGTCGTGACGTCGAGCCTGTTGATGCTGCCCGCGCTGCTCGGGAAGAACGCGCGGGTCGGCGTGCTGACCATCAGCGCGCGGCTTCTCGGCGAGGAGTTCCTCGCGGCGGCGGGGGTGCCCGCGTCGCGCATCGACGACGTCGTGGTCGAAGGCGTCGATGCCCAAGGCGAGTTCGCACGGGCGATGCTCGAGAACCGGCCGCGGTTCGACGTCGCGCGCGCCCGGCGCGAGGTGGTCGACGCAGCCCGGCGCCTGAATGAGCGCGACCGCAGCCTCACCGACGTGGTGCTCGAGTGCACGAACATGCCCCCTTATGCGGCGGACATCGGCCGGGCGACCGGCCTGCAGTGCTGGTCCCTATTACAGTCGGAGGTATTGCTGGCGCCGCTGCGGCGCTGAGAGACGAGGACCATGGCAAACACACCGGCCGGCGCCCGCTGGCAGTTCTGGATCGACCGGGGCGGCACGTTCACCGACGTCGTGGCGAAGCGACCCGACGGCTCGCTGCTCACGCACAAGCTCCTGTCCGACAACCCCGAGCAGTACCGCGACGCGGCGGTGGCCGGCATCCGCCACCTGCTGGGCCTGCAGGCCGGCGAGCCGATCACGGCGCAGCAGGTGGAATCGGTGAAGATGGGGACGACGGTCGCGACCAACGCGCTGCTCGAACGCAAGGGCGAGCCGACGCTGCTCGTCACGACGCGGGGCTTTCGCGACGCGCTGCGCATCGCGTACCAGAACCGGCCGCGCCTGTTCGACCGCCACATCGTCCTGCCGGAGTTGCTCTATTCGTCGGTGATCGAGGCGCACGAGCGCGTCGGCGCGCAAGGCGAGATGATCGAGGCGCTGGACGAATCGCACCTGCGAGCGGAACTTGCGCGCGCACAGGCGCAAGGCCTGCGCAGCGTGGCGATCGTGTTCATGCACGGCTACCGCTTCACCCAGCACGAGAAAGCCGCGGCACGCCTCGCCCGCGAAGCCGGCTTCACGCAAGTGAGCACGTCGCACGAGACGAGCCCGATGATGAAGTTCGTCAGCCGCGGCGACACGACCGTGGTGGACGCGTATCTCTCGCCGATCCTGCGCCGCTACGTGGACCAGGTCGCAGGCGAGATGCCCGGCGTCAAGCTGTTCTTCATGCAATCGTCCGGCGG
>DATBPW010000256.1:0-8070 GCA_036561125.1 Ramlibacter sp.
CCGGTGCGCGAGCCGGGCGTGTTCAAGTTCGGCGGCGCGCAACCGCAGCCGGCGCGCGAAGAAGCGCACGCGTAAGCGTCAGCGCGTCGTGCGGTTCACCCGGGCGAGCAATTCGCCCGGTGTCGCCTGCGCGATGTGCAGCGGCGCGGCCTGAGCCCGCCACCGGGCCAGCACAGTCGAAGGGCCGGGAACGGCCGCCTACTGCGGCGACTTCGTGATGCGCAGGTAAGGCTTCGGCGACTTCCAGCCTTGCGGGAAGAGCTTCTTCGCGTCTTCGTCGGAGACGGAGCCCGAGATGATCACGTCGTCGCCCGGCTTCCAGTTCGCGGGCGTGGCGACCTTGAACTTGGCCGTCATCTGCATCGAATCGAGCACGCGCAGGATCTCGTCGAAGTTGCGGCCCGTGGTCATCGGGTACGTCAGCATCAGCTTGATCTTCTTGTCGGGGCCGACGATGAACACCGAGCGCACCGTCTGGTTGGTCGCGGCGGTGCGGCCGTCGGCCGCCACTTCCTCGGCGGGCAGCATGTTGTAGAGCTTCGAGACGTGCAGGTCGCTGTCGGAGATGATGGGGTAGTTCACCTTCGCGCCCTGCGTTTCCTCGATGTCGCCGAGCCAGCGCGAGTGGCTGTCCACCGGGTCCACCGACAGGCCGATCAGCTTGGCGTTGCGCCTGGTGAACTCGGGCTCGATCTTCGCCATGTAGCCCAGCTCGGTCGTGCACACCGGGGTGAAATCCTTGGGGTGCGAAAACAGGATCGCCCACTTGTCGCCGATCCACTCGTGGAAATCGATCGGGCCGTTGGTCGTGTTGGCCTTGAAGTTGGGTGCGGTGTCGTTGATTCGCAGGGACATGTTCCGGCCTCCGGGTTGTGAAACAACAAGCGTAGGACGAACGAAAGGCGGGGTCAATCATGAGGATATGACCGGGATTCATTAGGCCTCGGAGGTGCGCGAGGCCGGCGACGACTTCGCGGAATCGTCGTGTTCACGCGCTGATGGCCTACACGGCAGAGCCGGCGCCGGGCGCATAGTGGCCGCATGAACTACATCCCGCACATCGCGCCGATCTCGGCCCTCATCGCGGGCATCCTGATCCTGCTGATGCCGCGGCTCCTCAACTACATCGTCGCGATCTACCTGATCGTGATCGGGTGCGTGGGGCTGTTCGGCCGCTAGCCCTTCTGCCCCATGTGGTGGGCGTACAGCTTCTGCATGCCCCCGAGCCAGCGGTCGTAGTCCTGGCCCTTGTTCTGGAAGTACTTCGCGACCTCCGGGTGCGGCAGCACGAGGAACGTTTCGTCGCGCATCACGCGCACGATATCGTCCGCGACCTGGGCCGGCGTGAGCACGCCGTCGAGTCCCGCGGAGCCGGTGCCTGCCGCCGTCATCGCCGTCGCGACCGACTGCGGGCACAGGCATGACACGCGCAGCCCGCGGCGGCCATACGCGATGCGCAGCCACTCGGCGATCGCCACGGCCGCGTGCTTGGTGACTCCGTACGGCGCCGATTCCACGATGTTCAGCAGCCCCGCGGCGGATGCGGTGATGAGGAAGTAGCCTTCGCCGCGTTCGACCATCTCCGGCACCACCGCGCGTGCGGCCCACACGTGCGCCATGCCGTGCACTTCCCACATCTTTTGCCACAGGTCATTGTCCAGCTCCATGCCGCCGGGCTTGCCGAGGATGCCTGCGTTGGAGAAGTAGATGTCGACCTGGCCGAAGCGCTTCTTCGTTTGCGCGACCAGTTGCTGGATCTCGGCCTCTCGGCTCACGTCGCACTTCATCGCGACCGCGCCGATCTCGCCGGCCACGCGCTGCGCGTTGTCGAAGTTCATGTCCGCGACGACGACGCCGCGCGCGCCGTCTTCCACGAAGCGCTTCGCCGCGCCGGCGCCGATGCCGCTGCCGCCACCCGTGACGATGGCCACCTTTCCGCGAATTTCCATGGGGCTTTCTCCTTGCGCGCAGTATCGGCGCAATGGGCGGCGGCGCGAAGCCGCGCAGGCGACAGCGTCAGTGCAGGTGGGGCGCCACCAGTGACGGCCACATCGACACGCTGACCGCCGCGGCCGCGAACAGCATCGTCGCGAACAGCAGGTACCAGGGCCAAGCGGGGCCGACGTCCTCCAGGCGCTCGATGAACCTTTCGTGCGCGCGCCGGCGCGCAGCGCGGATCGAATCGATGTGCTCGTCGTAGCGCGCGCGCTGATCGGGATCGGACAGCACCGCGTACGCCTCGTTCAGCTCGGCCATGCGTTCGCCCGCGCGGGCGTCGCCGGGCATCTTGTCGGGGTGGTACTGCTGCGCGAGCTTGCGGTAGGCCACGCGCAGCCCATCGGCCCGCGCATGGCGGTCCACCCGCAGGACGTCGTAGTAGGTCGAGGCGCGCGCGCTCATCGTCGGTTCGGTGTGCTACCGAAAGTGTAGCGACGGACGGGCTGCGTGCGTACTTCCGGGGGCGTCGGCGCGGCGCATCTGTGGCGCGGCGCCGACATCCATCACGCGCCCGGGTCCTACACGGCTGAGGCAGCGCGTGCCCGACGATCCGCTGCACAAAACATTGCAAAGGGAGCGCGCATGGCCTTCACCCCCGACGAAGACCTGGAGACCGCAGTCGCGTGCCACGTCGACGCGGCCCGCGAGGACGCGTACTGGCAGCAGGCGTTCCGTCTCGAGCGCTACTACAGCGCACAGCTCGACTACGAGGACTACGCGCCGGCGTATTGCGTGGGCTACACGGGCTTCGCGCAATACGGCGGCAGCTACGAGGACGCCGAGAAGTCGCTGGTGGCGAACTGGGTGCGCATCAAGGGCGATTCGCGCCTGCCGCTCGACGACGCGCTGCAGGCAATGCGCGCGGCCTGGGACCGCATGGCGCAGCCCTTCGCGCTGGCGGCGTAGCGCTCACGCGATCGCCAGCAGGCGGTCGAGGAACACCGCCTGCGCGGCGTTGACCTTCACGCGCGCCTCGTCCACGGAGAACCAGCGTACTTCCGCCAGCTCGGGGAAGCTTTGGCGGCGGCCCGAACGCGGCGGCCATTCGATCTCGAACGTGTTGGACCGCAGGGCCGCGGCATCGCAATCGCCCTCGAACGCCCACGCGCTGATGCGCTTGCCGCTCTTGAGAACGGCCTCGCCGAGCGGAACGAAAGGCGGCGACGCGGCAAAGCCCGTCTCTTCGGCCCATTCGCGCAGCGCGGCATCGAGTGGTTGCTCGGGTGCTTCGTATTCGCCTTTGGGGAGGGTCCAAGCGCCGGCGTCCTTGCCGCGCCAATAAGGTCCGCCGGGCCGGGCCAGCAGCACTGCGATCGCGCCGCCTTCGCTGCGGCGGTACATGAGCAGGCCGGCGCTTCGCTTCACCGGCCCGAGGTTAACTCACGGGTGGCCGCTGCCGGCCGACGGCTCTTCGGGGTCGCCGCTTTGCTTGCGGTGGTTCTGGTCCTGCGAGATCAGGTGCGCCAGTGCGCTGGCCGCGCCTTCGCCGGTATGGCCGTGATCCGACGAGTCGCCCCGCAGGGCGAACTCGTGCCGCTGGGGTTCCTGCTTCGTATCGCTGGGACTGCTCTTCGTCATCGCTTCGACTCCCGCAAATGCAACCAGCCTTTTCGGCGCGGCTTCCTTTCCCTCATTGTGTTTCCTTGCGAAAGCTCAGCCATCGGACAGCGGCTGAGTCGCGTGTAGGAGGATTGCCCAATCACGCCAGGCGCAGGTGCTGCAACTCGGGGATCTGCTGCTCGATGGCGTGGCCGATGTCGCCGCATTCGACCAGGTGGTGGACGGCCTCGATGTCGCGGGCCAGCGAGCGGTCCGACATCATCGCGGGCGAAACGCTGCGCACGAGGCGCAGCACGTTCTCCAGCGCGGGCCCGCTCCTGAGCGGCCGCAGGAACTCGATGCCTTGTGCCGCCGCGAGCAGTTCGATCGCCACGATGTGCGCCGTGTTTTTCAGCATCGGCGCCAGCCGCCGCGCCGCGAAGGTCGCCATGCTCACGTGGTCCTCCTGGTTGGCCGAGGTCGGCAAGCTGTCGACGCTGGCCGGATGCGCCAGCGACTTGTTCTCCGACGCGAGCGCCGCCGCCGTCACGTGCACGATCATGAAGCCGGAGTTCAGGCCCGGCTCCGGCGTGAGGAACGGCGGCAGGCGAGAAATCACGCTGTCGATGAGCATTGCCACGCGCCGCTCCGAAATCGCGCCGATCTCGGCGATCGCGACGGCGAGCGCATCGGCCGCCAGCGCCACCGGCTCCGCATGGAAGTTGCCGCCCGACAGCAGCTCGCCGCTGTCGGCGAATGCGAGCGGGTTGTCGGTGACCGCATTGGCTTCGCGCACGAGCACTTGCGCGGCGTGGCGCATCTGGTCGAGGCACGCACCCATCACCTGCGGCTGGCAGCGCAGGCAGTACGGGTCCTGCACGCGGTCGTCGTTCTCCAGGTGCGACGCGCGGATCGCGCTGCCGGCGGTCAACGAACGATAGGCGGCCGCGCAATCGATCTGGCCCGGCTGGCCGCGCACTTCGTGGATGCGCGGGTCGAACGGCGCGTCGCTGCCGCGCGCGGCATCGAGCGTGATGCTGCCGGCGATCACGGCGGCTTCGAACAGGCGGTCGGCCGCGAGCAGCGCGTCGAGCGCCAGAGCGGTCGACACTTGCGTGCCGTTGATCAGCGCGAGGCCCTCCTTCGCGCCGAGCTGCAGGGGCGCGATGCCGCACTGCTTCAATGCGGCCGCGGCGGGGATGCGCTCGCCGCGCAAGAACACCTCGCCTTCGCCGACGAGCGGCAGCGACAGGTGCGCCAGGGGCGCGAGGTCGCCGGACGCACCGACCGAGCCCTGGCACGGAATCACCGGCGCGATGCCGGCGTTGTGCAGGGCGATGAGTGCGTCGATCACTGTCTCGCGCACGCCCGAGTGACCGCGCGCGAGGCTCGCGGCCTTGAGCAGCAGCACGAGCCGCACCACGCGTTCGGGCAGCGGGTCGCCCACGCCGACGGCGTGCGACCGCAACAGCTTGAGTTGCAGCAGCGCGAGGTCCTCGCGCGCGATCCGCTGCGTCGCCAGCTTGCCGAACCCGGTGTTCACGCCGTACACCGGCGCCTCGCCCTGCGCCGCGCGTGCGACGAACTCGGCGCACTGGCGCACCTTCGGGCGGCAACTCGCTTCCAGTTCGACGCGCCGGGGCTCCCGCCCGCAGAGCAAGCGCACTTGTGCGAGCGTGAGCCGCCCCGGCGCGAGCGTGATCGGCGCCATCAATTCGGCTCGATGCCGGCCTGCTTCACCACGGGCGTCCAGCGCTCCTTCTCCGAGCGGATCAGCGCGCCCAGCTCCTCGGGCGTGCTGCCCACGGTGAACGCGCCGTTCGGCTCGTAGCGTTTCTTCATCTCGGGCGATTGCATGATCGCGTGGATTTCACGCGCCAGCATGTCGACCACCGGCTTCGGCGTGCCGCTCTTGACGACCATCGCGTACCACGACGTCACTTCGA
Organism: Ramlibacter sp.; assembly: GCA_036561125.1. GTDB lineage: Bacteria > Pseudomonadota > Gammaproteobacteria > Burkholderiales > Burkholderiaceae_C > Ramlibacter. Next base: position 5,484 of record DATBPW010000256.1, read on the forward strand.
TGCCGGGGAAGCCCGCTTCTGCCATCGTCGGCACGTCGGGCATGAGCGGCGCGCGCGACTTGTACGCGATCGCGAGCGCTCGCGCCTTGCCGCCTTGCACCTGCGGCAGCGCGGTGGTCACTTCGTTGAACACGAACTGCACCTGGCCGCCGAGCATCGCGTTCAACGCCGGCGCCGTGCCCTGGTAGGGAATCGCGGTGAAGTCCGCGTTGCCTTGCGACTTGAGCAGCTCGCCCGCGAGGTGCATGTACGCGCCCTTGGTGATCCCGAAGTTCACGGTCTTCGGATGGCTCTTCGAATACTCGACGAGTTCCTTGACGTTGTGCACCGGCACGCCGGGATTCACCAGCAGCACCTGCGGCGTGACGATCAGCAGCGACAGCGGCGCGAAGTCGCGGTCGAGGTCGTAGGTGAGGTTCTTGAACAGCAGCGGCTGGATCGTGAGGTTCGACGCCGGTGCCAGCAGGATCGTGTAGCCGTCGGCCGGCTGGCGCGCGACGAAGTCGAAGCCGATGTTGCCGGCCGCACCGGCCTTGTTCTCGACGACCACGGGCTGGTTCAGGCGCTTGGACAATCCGTCGCCGACTTCGCGCGCGACCTTGTCGGCGATGCCGCCCGCGGGATAGGGCACGACGATGTGGATCGGGCGGCTCGGGTAGTCCTGCGCCCACGCACTGCATGCGAACGCGAACATCAGGAACAAGGTGCGAAGAAGCATCGTCATGGTCGGCTCCTGGCCAGGTGTGAGTAATCGGTGCGGTCCGGGAATGCGAAGCCGCGAAGCAGCAATTGCGCGAACAGCGGGCGCAGCGCGGGGGCTTCGCCCGCGTCGGCGAGTGCGCCGCGCAGGCGCTGCAGGGTTTGATGGTCCATCTGCGCCGTCGCGACCAGCGGCGGGATCGGCAGCGGCGGCGTGCTGGCGATCGTGCGAATGCGCGCGGCGACGTGTGGGTCGTGCTCGCGCAGCAGGTCGTGCCAGTAGCTGTCGAGCGGGCCGACGTCGATGCGGCCTTCGACGAGCGCATCGATCACCTGCCGCGGCGTGGCGAATTCTTCCTCCTTGCCGTACGCGATGACGGAAAGGAAGGCGCGGGGCGCGACGCCGCCGGACAGCGAATCTCCGCGCGTGTAGCCCACGACGCCACCCGCGCTGTCGGCGACGGACCGATACGGGCTGTCCGCGCGCACGATGATGTCGCTCATGTAAACGGGGTGCCCGTCATAACGTTCGCCCGAGGGAATCGGCGCGGCGATGAGCGTCGCGGGCGGTTCGCGGCGCGAGAAGGGCAGGCCGCACATCATGGCCAGGCCGAGGTCGCCGCGTCGCCACAATTCCGACAGCGGAGCGGGCGCGTCGTAGTCGACGATGTCCCAGTCGAGGCCCGCGCGCACGAGCACCCACGCGAAGAGATCGTGCCACGCGGCCTTCACGGCAGGCGTGACCGAGTACATCCGTGCGTTCGCGACCGGCATCGTCATCGCCTTCAGCGAAACCGCAGCTTCTGCCCGATGCCCATGCGCTTCGCCTTCTCCAGCATGAAGGCGCCGAGCGCGATGTCCGACAGCGACAGGCCGCGATGCCAGAACAGGTTGGTCTCCGAATCCGACTCGCGGCCGGGCTTGATGCCGGCGACGATCTGCCCGAGCTCGGCATGCAGGTTGGCCTCCGACAGGCGCCCGCTGTCGACGTGCGCGCGCAGTGCGCCGAACGGTCCGGCCTTCGCCTGTCCCCAATCGTCCATCACCATCTTGTCCATGATGTCCGTCAGCGACAGCTCGACGGCGCTCATGGTGCCGTAGGGAATGACGCACGCGCCCTGGGCGATCCATTCGGTCTTGAGCATCGGCGCCGGTTTCTCCAGCCGCGAAGCCTCGACGATGATGTCGGCGCCGCGCACGCACGACTCCCAGTCCTCGGTCGCACGCACGGGCTTTTTCAGGTCGCGCTCGAGCCGCGCCGCGAAGGCGTTGCGGCTTTCCGGCCGCCGCGAATGCACGCGGATCTCGTCGAAATCGAAGATGCGATCGAGCAGCCGCACGTTCCAGTACGACGTGCCGCGCGCGCCGATGTGGCCGAGCACCTTCGAGCCGCGTCGAGCGAGGTGCTTCGCGCCGATCGCCGTGACGGCGCCCGTGCGCATGTCGGTGATGTCGGACGCGTCGATGATCGCGACGGGCGCGCCGTTCCTCGGGTCGAACAGGTTGAGCACCGCCAGCTCGGACGGCAATCCCTGTTCGTAGTTGCGATAGAAGTCGCCGACGACCTTGACGCCCGCGAGTTGCAGCGGGCGGATGTAGCCGCGCAGCACGTTGAAGTGGCCCGGCCAGTCCTTTTCCGGCACGAGGTGCATGCGCGGCTCGATGGTGGTCTCGCCGCGGCCTTGCGCGGCCAGCGCGCCCTCGACGGCGCCGATGATCTCGTCGTCGGTCAGCGCGAGCGCCTCGACGTCCGGATGGTTGAGGTAGTGCAGTTCGATCATCCGAGCATCGGCAGGTTGAGGTTGTGCTCGCGCGCGCATTCGATCGCGCTCTCGTAGCCCGCGTCGGCATGGCGCATGACGCCGGTGCCGGGGTCGTTCCACAGCAC
>DATBPW010000257.1:0-2581 GCA_036561125.1 Ramlibacter sp.
AGCTGAAGACCGTGATGTCCGACCAAGGGTGGCCGCCGACCTTGTGGCCGCGGTACGTGGACCCGACGGCGTGCGATGCATCCTCGACGATCGCGAAGCCGTATTCGTCGGCGAGCGCGCGCATCGGTTCGAGCTTCGCGGGGCGCCCGCCGAAGTCGACCGGGATCACGACCTTGGGCAGCCGGCCGGACTTCCTGGCGGCGCGCAGCTTTTCCTCGAGTGCAGCGACCGACATGTTCAGGTCGCGCGGGTCCATGTCGACGAAGTCCACGTCCGCGCCGCAGTAGCGAGCGCAGTTCGCCGAGGCGAGGAAGCTGTTCGGGCAGGTCCATACGACGTCGCCCGGCCCGACCCCCAGCGCCATGCATGCAATGTGCAGCGCGGACGTCGCGCTGTTCACGGCGACGGCGTGCGTGGCCCCCACGTATTGCGCCACCGCCGATTCGAACGCGGGCACGCGCGGCCCCTGCGTGAGGAAGTCCGAGCGCAGCACCTCGGTGACGGCGGCGATGTCGTCGTCGGAGATGAGCTGGCGCCCGTACGGGATCATGCGAGGGCGGCGCGGTTGAAGTCGCGGATCTGCGCGGGCGTGAGGAAATGCGCGTTGTTGCCCGAGTTGTATTCGAAGCCCTCGGGCACGGCCTTGCCCGTGTCGCCGAGGCCGTCCTTCGTGTAGTCCATGTCGACGCTGAAGAAGCGGATGGTCGGGCGGATCACGTAGTGCTTGGGGAATTCCAGCGTCAGGTGCGAGTCGTCCGACGGGCACATGATCTCGTGCAGCTTCTCGCCGGGACGGATGCCGATGGTCTGGGTCGCCAGGCCGGGCGCCATCGCCTCGGCGAGGTCCGTCATGCGGATCGAGGGGATCTTCGGCACGAAGATCTCGCCGCCGCGCATGCGCGCGAAGTTCTCCAGCACGAAGTCGACGCCCTGCTGCAGGCTGATCCAGAAGCGCGTCATGCGCGGGTCGGTGATCGGCAGGCTCTGGGTGCCTTCGCGGACCAGGCGTTCGAACAGCGGCACGACCGAGCCGCGCGAGCCGACGACGTTGCCGTAACGCACGACGGCGAAGCGCGTCGGCTTCGTGCCGACCATGTTGTTCGCCGCGACGAACAGCTTGTCCGACGCGAGCTTCGTCGCGCCATAGAGGTTGATCGGGTTGGCGGCCTTGTCGGTCGACAGGGCGATGACCTTCTGCACGCCGTTCTCGATGGCGGCCCGGATCACGTTCTCCGCGCCGTGGATGTTGGTCTTGATGCACTCCATCGGGTTGTATTCCGCGGCCGGCACCTGCTTCAGCGCGGCGGCGTGGATCACGTAGTCGATGCCGCGCATGGCCTGCATCAGGCGGTCGGCGTCGCGCACGTCGCCGATGAAATAGCGCATCTGCGGCGCGTCGAAGCGCTGGTGCATCTCGTACTGCTTCAACTCGTCGCGCGAGAACACCACCAGGCGGGCCGGCTTGGACCGCTCGAGGATCGTCTTGACGTAACGCTGCCCGAACGAGCCCGTGCCGCCGGTGATGAGGATGGACTTGTCGTTGAACATGGGTGCGAAATTCGGCGGTGCTCGCGCGGGGACTTCAGGGACAATAGGATACCTCCATGGCCCAGCCGCCCCTGTCCCCGCGCCACCTCGTGCGTCCCGTCCACGTGGCGGCGGACGCACTGCTGTTGTTTTCGGCATGGTGGATCGCCTTCTGGCTGCGGTTCAACCTGGACATGCCGCCCGAATACGTGCCCGTCGCGTGGAAGTCGCTGCCCTGGATGCTGGCGGCCTACATCGTGGTGCTGGTGTTCGGCAACGTGTACCGGCAGGTCTGGCGCTACGTGAGCATCGCGGAGTTGCGCCAGCTGGGTGTGTGCATCGCGATCGGCGGCGCTGTGTCGGCGGCCCTGGTGCTGATGCAGCGTTACGAGAACATGCCGCGGACGGTGCTGGTGCTGCATCCGCTGCTGGCTTTCCTGTTCCTGGGCGGCGTGCGCGCGGCGTGGCGCATGCAGGCCGAGCGCGGTTTCCCGGCGATGGCGCAGTCTCGGCCGCTGCTGATCATCGGCTCGCTGCCCGACGCCGCCGCGGCACTGCGTGCGCTGAAGGGGTCCAACCAGTGGGTGCCCGTGGGCATCCTGTCGCCCGAGACCGAGGACCGAGGCCGCTGGTTGCAAAACGTCCCCGTGCTGGGCACCGTGCAGATGCTCGCCGAGGCGCGCCAGCTCGCGGGAGCGACCACCGCGCTCGTCGCCGCGCCTCCCGGATCGGCCGATCGCCGCGAGGCGCTGCTCAATGCGAGCGGGGCCGGCGTGACGCTCCTGACCATGCGCCGCGCCGACGACTGGCTCGCGCAGGACGAGGCCGAGCCGCGCAAGGTGGAGATCGACGACCTGCTCGGTCGCGACCCCGTGCAGCTCGATGTGCGCGGGCTGGCGGAATTGCTGTCGGGCCAGACGGTCCTCGTCACGGGCGCAGGCGGATCGATCGGCGCCGAGCTGTGCCGGCAGGTGTCGCGCTTCGGTGTCGGCAAGCTCGTGTGCGTCGACGTTTCCGAATACGCGATCTACCAGCTCGAACAGGAATTGCACGC
>DATBPW010000258.1:0-10229 GCA_036561125.1 Ramlibacter sp.
GCGCCGTATTGCGCAGCGAAGGCCGCCATCCGCGGCTTCACGGACTCGGTGCGCTGCGAGCTCGCGCACGACCGCAGCGCCATCCACATCACGATGGTGCAGTTGTCGGCGTTCAACACGCCGCAGTTCGGGTGGGGACGCACGACGCTGCACAAGCGTCCGCGCCCGATGGGCAAGATCTTCCAGCCGGAGGTCGCCGCGCAGGCGATCTACTTCGCCGCGACGCACCGGCGGCGCGAACTTTGGGTGGGTGCGCCGGCCGTTCAGGCGATCCTCGGCACGCGCGTGTTCCCCGGCTTGCTCGACCGCATCCTCGGGCGCACGGCCGTCGACGGCCAGCACACCGGCGAGCCGCTGCCCGCGCACCGGCCCGACAACCTGTATGCGCCCGTGCCCGGCGACCACGGCGCCCACGGCCGCTTCGACGCCCAGGCGCACGACTTCAGCGCGCAGTGGTGGTTGAACCGCAACCGCACCGGGGTGCTCGCGCTGGGCGCGGCGTGCCTCGGGTTCGCGCTGGGCTCACGAAGGTTGCGCGGGCCCATTTCATAAGCCTGCTTATAATCAGGCCTGTTATGAAGTTCCAGGCCGCGCACCGCTTCGGGTTCCTCGTGAACGACGTCGCGCGGCTGTACTCGAAGCAGTTCGACCGTGCCGCGCGCGAACAGCTCGGCCTGTCGCAGGCGCAGTGCCGCCTGCTCTTCGCGCTCGCGTCGCAGCAGCCCGGCGGCCGGGTCTCGCAAGCCGAGCTGGCCGACCGCGTCGGCATCTCGGCCATGGCGATCACGGCGATGTGCGACCGCCTCGCCGCGGCCGGCTGGCTCGAGCGCCGCGCGGCGCCCGGCGACCGCCGCGTGAATCACCTGCACCTGATGCCCAAGGCGCACAAGGCGCTCGAGCACGCGATGGCCATCGGCGACGAGCTCACCGCGCGCGTGCTGCGAGGCGTCGTGCCGGCCGAACGCAAGGCGCTGCTGGCGTTGCTGGCGCAAATCCGGGAAGGACTGCTCGCCGCCGACGAAGGAGCCGGCGGGTGATCGAGCTTTCCGAAGAAGCCCGCCGGCACAAGGGCATGATCACGATCTCGATCATGCTGGCGACCATCATGCAGGCGCTGGACACGACCATCGCCAACGTCGCGCTGCCGCACATGCAGGGCAGCCTGCAGGCATCGCAGGACCAGATCACCTGGGTGTTGACCAGCTACATCGTCGCGGCCGCGATCGCGCTGCCGGTCACGGGGTGGCTGTGCTCGCAGTGGGGCCGGCGCAAGGTCTTCATCATTTCCGTCATCGGCTTCACCGCCTCGTCGGCGCTGTGCGGCTTGGCAGGCTCGCTCGGCGCGATCGTCGCGGCGCGGCTGCTGCAAGGCATCTTCGGTGCGGCGCTGGTGCCGCTGTCGCAGGCCGTGCTGCTGGACATCAACCCGCCGCAGAAGGTCGGCCAGGCCATGGCGATCTGGGGCGCGGGCATCATGGTCGGGCCGATCCTCGGGCCGATGCTCGGCGGCTGGCTCACCGAGAACCTCGACTGGCGCTGGGTGTTCTTCATCAACGTGCCCGTCGGCGCGCTGGCGCTGTACGGCATCCTGCGTTACCTGCCGGAGAACAAGCCGGCAAGCACGAAGCTCGACATGTTCGGCTTCGCCACGCTCAGCCTCGCCATCGGCGCGCTGCAGATGTTCCTCGATCGCGGCGAACTGCTCGACTGGTTCGATTCGTGGGAAATCTGCGCCGAAGCGGCGATCGCGGTGATCGCGACGGCGTTCTTCATCGTGCACACGGCCACCGTCGAGGGCGTCTCGTTCTTCAACCGCGAGCTCGCGAAGGACCGCAACTTCGTCACCGGCTCGATCTTCGGCTTGGTCGTCGGCATCGTGCTGTACGGAACGATGGCCCTGCTGCCCACCTTCCTGCAGGTGCTCATGGACTATCCCGTCGTCTACACCGGCGAGGTGACCGCGCCGCGCGGCGTCGGCACGATGATCGCGATGGTCGCCGTCGGCCGGCTCGTGAACCGCGTCGACCTGCGCCTGATCATCGCGACGGGCTTCGGCCTCACCGCTTTCGCGCTGTGGCAGATGACGCACTTCACGCTGCAGATGAACAGCACGCCGATCCTCGTGTCCGGCTTCATCCAGGGCGTGGGCATCGGCTTCACGTTCGTGCCGCTGTCGGCCGCCACGTTTGCCACGCTCGCGCCATCGCTGCGCAACGAGGGCACGCCGCTGTACAGCCTGCTGCGCAACATCGGCGGCAGCGTCGGCATCTCGATCTCGCAGCTGCTGCTCACGCGCGGCAGCGCGCAGGCGCACGAGCAGATCGCGTCGCTCGTCGCCAACGGCAACCCGGCGCTTTCGTCCTTGCCGCCGGGCTTCGGCGTGGACAGCATGGCCAGCCTTGCCGCGCTCAACGCGGAGGTCACACGGCAAGCCGCACTGGTCGGCTACCTGAACGACTTCTGGATGATGATGGCGCTCACGCTGCTCGCCATCCCGCTGCTGGTGCTGATTCGCCGCTCGCGCGGGCGGCCCACCGCGCCCGCCGCGGACGCGGCGCACTGAGCCTCGACCGCCACCGTTCACCTCTTCGTCGTACTTGTCACGCTGGCCCAGTTCAGTAGACTGGGCCGCATCCCGGCAGTCGACTGGAGTTGCGATGACGACGATGAACGGCGCCGACGCGCTCGTGCGCATGCTGCAATTGAACGGCGTGAAGCACGTGTTCGGCCTGTGCGGTGACACCAGCCTGCCCTTCTACGATGCGCTGGCGCGGCTGGACCACGGCATGGACCACATCCTCACGCGCGACGAGCGCAGCGCCGCGTACATGGCCGACGCCTACGCGCGCGTCACCGGCAGGCCCGGCGTGTGCGAAGGCCCGAGCGGCGGCGGCGCGACCTACCTGCTGCCCGGCATCGTCGAAGCGAACGAGTCCGCCGTGCCGGTTCTGGGCATCACGTCGGACGTGTCGGTGGGCGCGCGCGGCAAGTTCCCGCTGACCGAGCTGGACCAGCAGTCGCTCTACCGCCCACTGACGAAATGGAACACGACGATCGATCGCGTCGACCAGATTCCGCACGCCGTGCGCAGCGCGTTTCGCGCGATGACGACCGGCCGCCCCGGCGCCACGCACATCTGCCTGCCCTACGACGTGCAGAAGCACGAGATCGATCCCGCCGAAGTGTGGGCGCAGCCGGGCCACGACCACTTCCCCGCGCAGCGCTGCGCACCGGATCCGCAGGACGTGGAACGCGCCGCCGACAAACTGGTTGCAGCGCGCGCGCCCGTGATCGTCTGCGGCGGCGGTGTGGTGACCTCCGGCGCCGGCGAGGAGCTCGAGCGGCTCGCGACGCTGCTCGATGCGCCGGTGTGCACGACCGTCACGGGCAAGGGCGCATTGCCCGGATCGCATCCGTTGCACGCGGGCGTGATCGGCACCAATGGCGGCACGCCCGCGACGCGCGAAGTCATCGCGCAAGCCGACACGGTGCTCTTCGTCGCCGCGCGCGCGGGCTCGACGACCACCGAGCACTGGAAGATGCCCGCGCGCGGCGTCGCGCTGCTGCACCTGGACATCGATGCGATGACCATAGGCACGAACTACCGCACGGACGCCGCGATGGTGGGCGATGCGAAGCTCGGCCTCGCCGCACTGGCCGATGCGGTGAGCGCGCGCATTTCGAAGCGGCCCGCCAGCGCAGTCGACGGCCGCGCGATCGTCGCGAAGGCGCGCGCGGACAAGCACGCGTTGTTCTCGAACCTCGCCGAGTCGCGCGAGCGGCCGATCCGTCCCGAGCGCGTCGTCGATGCGCTGAACAAATTGCTGCCCGCGAACGCGATCGTCGTCGCCGACCCCGGCACGCCCTGCCCTTACTTCGCCGCGTACTTCGACGCGCCGCAGGCGGGCCGTCACTTCATCACGAACCGCGCGCACGGCGCACTCGGCTTCTCGATGTCCGCCTCGGTGGGCGCGCAGTTCGGGCGGCCCGATGCGACGGTGGTGTCCGTCATGGGCGACGGCAGCTTCGGTTTCACCTGCGGCGAACTCGAGACGATCGTGCGCCGCGGCATTCCGCTGAAGATGATCGTGTTCTCCAACTCGGTGTTCGGCTGGATCAAGGCGAGCCAGAAGTCGGGCTACGACGAGCGCTACTTCTCGGTCGACTTCAACCGCACCGACCACGCGCGCGTCGCCGAAGCGTTCGGCGTGAAGGCGTGGCGCGTGGAAGATCCCGCCGGCGTGCACGCCGCGATCAAGGCGGCGCTGGCGCACGACGGCCCTGCGCTGGTCGACGTCGTCTCGCAGGAATTGCAGGACAGCGCCGTTCCCGTCAGCCAGTGGATGGGCTGAAGCTTGATGAGCAGGTAACCCATATGCAAAGACGCCGGTTCGTCCTTTCTGCTGCAGCCGTGCTTGCGCAAGGCTCGGCCTTCGCCCAATCCGGCACCTGGCCCGTGCGGCCCGTCAAGGTGGTCATCGGCTACCCGCCCGGCGGCAGCACCGACATCGCGGGGCGCATCCTGGCCGATCGCCTGTCGCACAAGCTCGGGCAGCAGTTCGTCGTCGACAACCGCGCCGGTGCGAGCGGCACCGTCGGCGCGCAATCGGTCGTGCGCGCCGAGCCCGACGGCTACACGCTGCTGCTCGCGGCGTCGCCCGAAGTGTCGATCGCGCCGATCACGCTCAAGTCCCTGCCCTACGACCCGGTGCGCGACCTGCAGCCGATCACGCTCGTCGGGCAGGTGCCGTTCTTCCTCGTGGTGAATCCGTCGCTGCCGGTGCACACGCTTGCGGAATTCATCCAGTACGCGAAGGCGAATCCGGGCAAGCTCAACTATTCGTCGTTCGGCAAGAACACGTCGAACCACCTCGCGGGCGAACTGTTCAAGTCGCTCACCGGCGTCGACGCCGTGCACGTGCCCTACAAGGGCAGCGGCCCGTCGATCACGGACCTGATCGGCGGCCAGGTGCAATACACGTTCGACACGCCACCGGCCGTACTCGAACAAATTCGCACCGGCAAGCTGCGTGCGCTTGCCGTCGCGTCGAAGCAGCGCCTGCCCAGCGCGCCGGACGTGCCCACGTTTGCCGAGGCGGGCCTGCCGAACTTTTCGGGCGGCACATGGTTCGGCCTGTTCGCACCGGCCCGGACGCCGCGCGCGCTGGTCGATCGCATCAATGCCGACACGGTGGCCGCGCTGAACTCGCCGGAGCTCGTCAAGTCGTTCAACGACAAGAACATCGTGCCGTCGCCCATGACGCCTGAAGAGTTCGCGCGCTTCGTGCAGTCGGAAGTCGCAAAATGGAAGGCCCTCGCCGACAAGATCGGGATCGTGGCCGAATAATGAAACTGCTCCTGGCGAACGCGACGGTGGTGGACGCCGTCGAACCGAAAGCACGGCCCGGCAGCGCCGTGCTGCTCGAAGACGGCCGCATCCGCGAGATCTTCTCGCAGCCGTCGCCCCAGGTCGGCGACGCGGAAGTGGTCGACCTGAAGGGCGCGCACCTCATGCCCGGCCTGTGGGACGTGCACGTGCACCCGGATTACTTCGCGCCGCACGAGATGCCGCTGCCCGAGCAGGTGACGCTGTTCGGCCATCGCATGCAAGCGGCGTTGCTCGATTCGGGCATCGTCGGTTTTCGCTGTGCGGGCTCGCACGACTACATGGACGTCGCGTGGAAGCGCGCGTTCGATTCGGGCCAGCATCTCGGCCCGCGGCTGTTCGCGTCGGGCCATTTCCTCACGACCACCGGCGGGCACTTCCTCACGTCGGGGCACGCGCTGGAGTGCGACGGCCCTTACGGCTTCGTCAAGGCGATCCGCGAGCAGATCAAGAACGGCGTCGACCACATCAAATTGAATTTGTCCGGCGGCATCATGGGGCCGCCGTGGGACCTGCACCGGCACTCGTTCTTCCTGCCCGACGAACTGAAGGCGGCGTTCGATATCTGCAAGCTGCGCGAATTCAAGGTGATGGCGCACGCGACGAACCCGCCAGCCGTCAAGGCCGCGATCGTCAACGGCGCGCACAGCATCGAGCACGGCTACATCCTCGACGACGAGTGCATCGAGCTGTTCCTCAAGCACGACACGTGGTACGTGCCGACGCTCTCGATCAGCCACCTCACGCCCAACCAGGCGTCCAACGACTGGGAAAAGCGCTGGGTGAAGAACCGCAACCTCGCGCATGCGCTGTGCTGCCGTGCGGACGCGGCGCAGGACGTGCACCAGGCCGGCTTCCTGAAGGCGTTGAAGGCCGGCGTGAAGATGGCGCTGGGCTCCGACATCCGGCCGCTGAAGGACGCCGCGCTGCTCGAGCTCGGCCTGTGGGTGCGCGACGGCGCGACGCCGTGGCAAGCGCTCGTCGCCGCCACGCGCAACGGCGCCGCAATCTGCGGCATGGGCGCTGAACTCGGCACCGTCGAGCCCGGCAAGATCGCCGACCTGATCGTGGTCGGCGGCAATCCCCTCGAGGACATCAACAACGTGCGCCGCCTGCAGCTCGTGATCAAGGACGGACGCATCGTTTCGGACAAGCGGCGCGAGCGCGCGGCCTGAGATGTCCGCCCCGTCGAATCCGCGCATCGCGGTGATCGGCGCCGGCATCGTCGGCACCGCGATCGCCTACGAGCTGCGCAAGCGCGGCGGCGACGTCACGCTCGTCGACCGCGACGAGCCCGGCCACGGCTGCAGCTTCGGCAACTCGGGCGCGATCAGCCCGGGCTCCGTCGCGCCGCTCGCGATGCCGGGCGTGCTCGCTTCGGTGCCGGGCATGTTGTTCGACGACGAGAGCCCGCTCTACTTGCCGCTGCGCTACCTGCCGCGGGCATTGCCGTGGCTGCTGCGCTTCGTCGCGTCGGCGCGGCCGGGCCGCGTGCGCAAATCCGCGCGGCAGCTCGCCGCCATCCACGCCGGCGCGCTCGATGCGCATCGCGCGATGACGCGCGAAGTCGGCGCGCCCGAACTGTTCCTGCAGCGCGGCCACCTGCATCTCTATCCGGATGAAAAGGCTTTGGCGAAGGACGCCACGGGCTGGCGCCTGAAGCGCGAATACGGCTGGGCGTGGGAGGAGCTCGACCGCGACGGCATCGCGGCGCTCGAGCCGAACATCCACGAGCGCTATCGCATCGGCATCTTCATGGCCGACCACGCGACGATCCTCAACCCGTTCCGCTACGTGCAGGCGATCGCATCGGCATTCGTGGCGCGCGGCGGGCGCATTGCGCGCACGGCGGTGTCCGCGCTGCAAGCGCAATCGCCGCGTTGGCGCGTCGAATGCGACGGTGACATGAACGGCGCCGAGTTCGATCACGTGGTTGTCGCGGCAGGCGCGTGGTCGCGCGAGTTGCTGTCGCGCGTGGGCATAGCCGTCCCGCTCGAAAGCCAGCGCGGTTACCACGCGCAATTCGACGGCGCGCGCGATACCGTCACGCGCACCGTGGTGCTCGCCGACCGCAAGGTCTTCGTCACGCCGATGGAAGAAGGCCTGCGTGTCGGCGGCACGGTGGAGATCGGCGGATTGAGTGCGCCGCCCGACGAGCGCCGCGCCGCGGTGCTGGCTCGCATCGCGCGCGAGAATTTCCGCGGGCTCGACGACGTCCCGCTGCGCAGCTGGATGGGCCACCGCCCCTGCATGCCCGATTCGGTGCCGGTGATCGGGCCCGCGGCGAATCGCCCCGGCCTGTGGCTCGCGATCGGGCACGGGCATCTGGGCCTCACGGATTCCCTCAACACCGCGCAACGCATCGCCGACGGCTTGCTCGGCGCCGCGCGCGGCAGCCCTGGCACTGCGCCGTGATGTCCGTCCGGCGCGAAGATGGATTGACGCGGCGACAGGCCGTTCAGGCCATCTGACGCACGAGTTCGGCCAGGTCGCCCACGTCGAGTTCGCCCACCGCGACCACGTGCGTGCGGCCGTGCGCATCGATGGCCACCGTGCTCGGAAAGATGTTCACGCCGAAGGCCTTCGCGGCCGCGCCATCGGCGTCGCGCAGGACGTCCAGCGCCAGCGCGTTCGACTTCAGGAAGCGGCGCACCGCCGGCTCGCCCTCGCGATAGTTCACGGCCAGCACGTGCAAGCCGGTTTCGCGCTGCTCCCGCGCGAATTTCTCCAGCATGGGCATTTCGCTGCGGCACGGCTCGCACCAGCTCGCCCAGAAATTCAGCAGCACGGCGTGGCCCCGCTCCGCCGACAAATTCCACGGCTGGCCGTCGAGCGTGACGATGTGCAGCGCGGGCGTGGCACGCCGCCGCGGCCACGCCTTGCGCATCGCGGCGTGCGCGGGCCCGGCCCATGCCGACACGGCCCCGGCGGCAGCGATGATCCAGCGGCGTCGATCCACGGGCGCGATTGTCCGGCTAATCCGGCGCCCGCGGCCATGACTTGCGTTTCTCCTTATCATTGCCGGCTGTGCACGCACCAGGAGGCATCCCCATGAGCCATTCGATTTCCCGCCGCAGCCTCGTCCGGCTGGCCGGCGCTTCGTTCGTCGCAGGGAGCCTGCCCGTCGCGCGCGCGGAAGAATCCGCGCATCACTTCGACCCGCAGCCGTCGGGCTGGCGCAAGTTCGAGGTGACGACCACGGTCCAGCTCAAGGGAGAGCGCGGCGCGGCCACGGTGTGGGTGCCGGTGCCGTCGGTCGACACGTCGTGGCAACGCACGGACGACAGCAGCTGGACCGGCAATGCCACCGACGCCAAGCTGGGTGCCGACGGACGCACGGGGGCGCAGGTCCTTGTCGCGCATTTCGCGCCGGGCACGAGCGACCCGACCATCGTCATGACGAACCGCGTGCAAACGCAAAACCGCGCGGTCGACTGGAAGGCGCGGACCGCGCAAGCCGCCGACCCGTCCGACCTGCATCACTGGCTGCAGCCCAGCGAACTGATCACGACCGACGGCATCGTGCGCAAGGTGGCGCACCAGATCGTGCTGGGCGCGGATTCGGATCGCGAGAAGGTGCAACGCATCTACGACTGGGTGTTGGTGAGCACCTACCGCGAGCCGAAGGTCAAGGGCTGCGGCACCGGCGACATCAAGGCGATGCTCGAATCGGGCAACCTGAGCGGCAAGTGCGCGGACATCAACGCGCTGTTCGTCGGCCTGTGCCGCGCCGCAGGCGTCCCCGCGCGCGACATCTACGGCGTTCGCCTCGTGCCCAGCGCGTTCGGCTATCGCACGCTCGGCGGCAACTCGGCCAACCTCACGGGCGCGCAGCATTGCCGCGCCGAGGTGTACCTCAAGGCCCACGGCTGGGTCGCGATGGACCCCGCCGACGTCACGAAGGTGATGCGCGAGGAGACGCCCGTGTGGATCAAGAACGCGGGCGACCCGCTGATCGCGCCGGTGCGCAGGGCGCTGTTCGGCAGCTGGGAAGGCAACTGGATGGGCTACAACTCGGCGAGCGACGTGAAGCTGCCGGGATCGCACCAGTCGAAGCTCGGCTTCTTCATGTACCCGCAAGCGGAGACCGCGGACGGCCCGCGCGATCCGTACGCGCCGAATTCCTTCGTGTACAGCATCAGCGCGCGTGAGATCCGGTCCTGACCAGCTCGCGATGAACAACGGCGATGCCGGCCCCCCGGCAGGCGACGCTGCGCCCGTGCTCACGCTCGCGGGCGTCGCCGCGCTGCTCGCGTCGACGTGCTGCGTGCTGCCGCTGGTGCTCGCGATCGCCGGCATCTCGGGCGCGTGGATCGGCCAGCTGCGCCGCATGGAGCCGTATTCGGAAGTGCTGACGGCGCTTGCGGTGTTCGCGCTGCTGCTCGCGGGCTGGCGCATCTACCGCCCGGCCGCGCCGGGCGCGCAATGCGATGCGGGCACCGTGTGCGCGCGGGCGGGCATCGCGACGCGCACGTGGTTCTGGGTGCTGGCGGCGCTCACGCTGCTGCCGATCGTCGTGCGCCTCGCGGCGCCGCTGTTCTACTGAAAGCAAGAGGCCGCACATGAACCTGCTTCGAACGACCGCCGCCGTGTTGCTGCTCTCGTGTGCGTTCGCCGCCCACGCCGCGGCGCGCAAGGTCACGCTCACGGTGCCGACGATGGACTGCGACACCTGCCCCATCACGATCCGCGTCGCGCTGATGAAAGTGCCCGGCGTGAAAAGCGCGGTGGTGAGCTACAAGAGGCGCAACGCCATCGTGACGTTCGACGACGAGAAGACGACCGTCGCCGCGCTCACGCGCGCGACCGAGGACGCGGGCTATCCGTCGTTCCAGGCGGACGA
>DATBPW010000259.1:0-9376 GCA_036561125.1 Ramlibacter sp.
ACGTAGTCGCGCGTTTCGCCGAACGGCACGTTCTCGATCCACGCGGCGGCCTCGATCACCGGCCCGTTGCGCCAGGCGCGCGGGCGCGTCGGCCCGGCGTTGTAGGCGGCCGCCGCGAGCGGCATCGAGCCGTCGAATGAATCGAGGACGAGCTTGAGGTATCCCGTGCCCACGGCGATGTTGGTGTCGCGATCGTGCAGCTGCGACGGCTTGAATTGCGCGATCCCGAGCTTGCGCGCGGTCCAGCGCGCCGTGGCGGGCATCAGCTGCATCAGGCCCGTGGCGCCGACGCCGGAATGCGCATCGGTGACGAAGCGGCTCTCCTGCCGGATCAGGCCGTAGACATACGCCGGGTCGAGCCCGATCTCCTGCGAGCGCTGCGTCACCTGCTCGCGAAACGGCATCGGGAAGCGCTGGTCCGCGTCGAATTCGTCCCTGGTGCGTTCGCTGGTGTTGATGCAGCGGTCCCACACTTCCTTGTCGCAGGCGAATTGCGCGGCGGCGAGCGATTCGCGCTCACCCATGCCGCCCAGGCGATACAGGTTGGTCCAGTAGTTCCATTCGCGCACGCCTTCGGGCCGGATGCCGATCAGGATCGCGTACAGCGCGCGGTTCAGGCCCGGGTTCAGGCGCGCGGCTTCCTTTTCCGCGGGGGTGAGTGGCGCGGGCCGGGCGGGCACCGTGACCTTGCGGCCCAGCTCCTCGAGCGCGAGCTGCTCGTAGAAGCCGCGCGCGGACGCGATCGATTCGAGCAGCTTCGTGGCCTGCGCCCGGCGCTGGTCGCCGCCGCGGCCCAGCAGCGCGCGCGCCTTCCAGTACACCCACGTGGGTTGCAGGCGCGCCTCCTCGCTCATCGCATCGATCGCGTCGAACACGATGGCCCACTGCGGGCCGCGCACGGACCGCAGCGCCGCGCGCGCCTTCCACGCGAGCATGTCGTCGGTGAGGTTCCTGTCGCGCGACACCTTCGCGTAGTAGTCGAGCGCGTCGTTCGACAGGCGCTGCGCCGACTGCTTGGCGATCGCGCCCCACAGCCAGTCGCGCTCCTCGATCGACAGCTGCGAGCCCCATTTGTTCTCGAGCTGGTTGGCCGCCTGCTCGAGGTCCGTCGACGACAGCTTGATCAGCGCCAGCGACACCATCTCCTTGCGCGCCTTGCGGAACGCCACGATGCCCTTGGTGAGGAAGCGCGACGGGCTGGCGTTCAGCTCGCGGAACTGCGGCAGCGCGTCCGGCGCGACCATCTCCACGGCCTGCTGCGCGGCGCGCGCGCGGCCGGCTTCCATCGCGGTGCGCGCGCGCAGCCACGCGTCGTCGGCCTTGAGCAAGCCGCCGGCTTGCGGGTCGAGCAGGCGCGATGCGGCCGCGGCGCACGCGTCGTCGGCGTAGGGCTGGCCGAGCCACAGGCGCCGCACTTCATCGGCGACGGCGCGCGGCGAGTACGGCCCGCCGCTGTCGAACGAGACGAGCAGCGCGTAGCACCGCACCTCGCGGTCGTCGTTCATGCGGAACTTCGGGTATTCGGCGGCGAAGTTCGTCCAGTCGCGGCGCTGGCCGAGGAGCAGCAGCCAGTCGTTGCGCAGGCGATCTTCCTGGTACGTGCCGGCGTACTTCGTGAAAAAATCCTGCACCTCGGCGGGCTGCGCCGTGTCGAGGCGCGACTTGAGCTCCCAGTACGCGACCCACGGCTCGAGCGGGTGGCCCTGCACCTGCGGCAGCAGCTGCGCGAGCTTCGCGCGGTCGCCCAGCTTGAACGCCTGGTACGCGTCGAGCACGGGTGCGTCGGCCGGCGGCGTTTGCGCGTTCGCCCCGGCCATGAGCAGCAAAGCGATCAGTGTCAGAATCCGCGCGAACATCGATCGGGATTATGGACAAGTCCGAACAAAAAAGAGCCTTGCGCAAGCGCCTTGTCGCCGAGCGGCTCGCCATGCCCGACCGGCTCGCGAAATGCGACATGCTCCAGCAGGTCATGCGCATCTGGTTGATCGGGCGCAGGGACACGGCGATCGGCGCCTACTGGCCGATCAAGTGCGAGTTCGACCCGCTGCCGGCGCTTCATCGCTGGAAGGAAGACGGTGAGTTGCTGGACGAGCCGCAGTTGCGCCGCATCGGGTTGCCCGTGGTCGACAAAGTGCATGGGACCCTGAAATTCCATGCGTGGTTCCCCGGCTGCCCGATGGAAGAGGACGCGTACCGCATCCCGAAGCCGAAGGACACCGAGGTCATCCATCCCACGTTGCTGTTCGTGCCTTGCGTCGGTTACGGCCCGGGCGGCTATCGCCTCGGCTACGGCGGCGGTTTCTACGACAAGACACTGGCGCAGCTCCAGCCCAAGCCGTTCACGGTGGGACTCGGATTCACCCACGGCTTCGTGGATGATTTCGAGCCCGAGCCGCACGACCAGCCACTCGATGCGATCCTGAACGAAAACGGAGTCGTCTGGCCGACCTGACGACCCTCTCGAAGCGCCTGCGGCGCTCCCCCCTCAAGGGGGCGCCACCAGTGGCCGGCCAAGCCGGATCCACGGTGGCCCGCGAAAAGAAAAGACATCGCTATGTCGCTTTATCGGTTGCTCGGCGAATTCCTTCGCCGCCACTGGACTTCCTATCTCTCGTCCGGCGTGATGCTGGCGGGCATCGCGTGCCTGATCGTGTGGATCCCGCGGCAGATCGGCCATCTCGTGGACGGCCTGGCGGCGCACACGCTCGCACGCGACGAGCTGGTGTTCGAACTCGGCAAGCTCGTCGTGGCGGGCATGGTCATCTATTTCCTGCGGGTCGCGTGGCGCCTGCGCCTCTTCGGCGCGGCATACCGTCTCGGTGTCGAACTGCGCGAGCGGCTGTATGCGCGCCTGTCGGTGCAAGGGCCGCAGTTCTTCCAGAAGCAGCGCACCGGCGACCTGATGGCGCTTGCCACCAACGATATCGACGCGATCGAGATGGCCGCGGGCGAAGCGATGCTCGCCGGCTTCGACGGCACGCTCACGCTGGTGCTCGTCGTGGCGATGATGTCGATCGGTGTCGACGCGCGGCTGGCCGCGCTCGCGCTGCTGCCGTTTCCTTTCATGGCGTGGAGCTTCTGGTGGATCTCGCGCCACGTGCACGAGCGCTGGCGCCAGTCGCTCGACTGGTTCGGCGAGCTCAACGACCATGTGCAGGAGACGCTCGCGGGCGTGCGCACCGTGCGCGCGCTCGGCCTGCTGCCGCGCAGCGGCCAGCAGTTCTCCCGGTTGGCCACCGAAGCAGCCGACGCGAGCTTCCATGCGCAGAAGTGGGAAGCGTCGTACGAGCCCGCCGTCGGTTTCACGCTGAGTGCGGCGATGGTGCTGACGCTCGGTTGCGGCGGCTGGTTCGTGTGGCACGGGCAACTGACCGTCGGACAGCTCACGAGCTTCTCGCTGTACCTCGGGCAATTGATCTGGCCGATGTTCGCCGCGGGCTGGGTGCTGTCGCTGCTCGAGCGCGGCAAGGCCGCATGGGGACGCCTGGAGCCGGTGCTGGCCGATCCGCTCACGGTGGACGATCACGGCACGATCGCGCAGGTCGCGCCCGGCGCGGTCGAAGCCAGGTCGATCCGCTTCCATTACCCCGGCCAGGCGAAACCGGCACTCGACGATCTGTCGTTCGCACTGCCCGCGGGCCGCACGCTGGGACTGGTCGGGCCGACCGGCGCCGGCAAATCGACGCTCCTGCGCTTGATGCTGCGCCACTACGCGCCCGATGCCGGCTTGCTGGAATGGAACGGCGTTGACTTGCAGCGCTACACCTTGCAGGCGCTGCGGGGCGCGATCGCGTGGGTGCCGCAGGAAGCGTTCCTCTTCTCGGCAACGGTGGCCGAGAACATCGCGCTCGCCAAACCCGCCGCCACGCGCGACGAGATCGAAGTCGCGGCGCGCCTGGCGGCAGTGCATGACGACATCCTGCGATTGCCGGGCGGCTACGACACGCCCGTGGGCGAGCGCGGCGTGACGCTGTCGGGCGGCCAGCGCCAGCGTGTCGCGATCGCACGCGCATTGCTCGCCGATGCGCCGCTGCTGCTGCTCGACGACGCGCTCTCCGCCGTCGACACCGACACGGAGGCGCGCATCCTCGCGCACCTGCGCGAAACGCGCGTGGGCCGCACGGTGATCATCGTGAGCCATCGCCTGAGCGCGGTCGCCGACGCGGACCATACGCTCGTGCTGCACGGCGGCCACCTTGTCGAGGAGGGCAGCCACCCGGCGCTGCTCGCGCGCGGCGGCTGGTATGCCCGCCAGTGGAAGTACCAACAATTGCAGGCCAGTCTCGATGCCAGCTGATTCCATCGCCACCCCCGGCGGCTTGCCGGGCGAGCCGAAGGAACGCCGCCGCACGCTGTCGGATGCGGCGTCACTGCTGCTGCGCGCCGCGGCGCCCGAGCGCTCGCATCTCGTGCGGGGTGTGTTCTGGCTGCTGGTCGCGGCGAGCCTCGAGGCGCTCGGGCCGCTGGTCGGCAAGACGTTCATCGACCGTTTCCTGCTGCCGCGCGACGCGAACCTGCTGGCCATCGGCGGCCTGCTGGCCGGCGCGCTCGTCGCCGGTGCGACCGCGAGCTGGCTGCGCTACCTGCAACTCACGCGCCTGGCGGGCCTGGCCATGCGGTCGGTGCAGCGCATCCGCGAGGACGTGTATGGCCACGTGCTGCGCCTGCCGATGAGCTTCTTCGATCGCGCGATCATCGGCCAGATCGTCAGCCGCGTGACGAACGACACCGAGGCCGTGAAGACGCTGTACGTGCAGGTGCTGTTCGTCATGCTCGACAGCGTGATCGTGCTGACGGGCGCGATGATCGCGATGGTGTGGCTCGATTGGCGGTTGATGCTGATCGTCGCGACGCTCGTGCCGGCGGTGGTGCTGATCGTCACCGGCTACCAGAAGCTGTCGGCGCCGGCGGTGACGCGTTCGCGCGAATTGCGCAGCGAACTGAACGCGCAGATGGCCGAATCGATCGGCGGCATGGCGGTGCTGCAGGCGAGCAACAGCACGCAGCGTTTCGGCGAGCGCTTCGCGTCCGTCAACGAGGCGCACTACCGTTCGCGCCAGAAGGAACTGCGCGCCAATGCATGGCTGCTGCGGCCGGTGCTGGACTTCCTCAACGTCGTGCTGCTCGCCACGGTGATCGGCGTGTTTGGCTGGCGCACCCAGGGTGCGGCGATGAGCGCGATCGAGGTCGGCGTGGTGTACGCCTTCATCAACTACATCGCGCGCGTGGTCGAGCCGCTCATCCAGATCACGATGCAGTTTTCGCAATTGCAGCAGGCGATGGTCGGCGCGGCGCGCGTGCATGCGCTGCTGCGCGAGGCCGAGACACCGGTCGCGCAGGAGCATGGGCGCGTCGAGCAGGGCGGCATCGCGATCGAGCACCTCACGTTCGCGTACAACCCCGGCCACCCGGTGCTGCACGACCTGGACCTGCGCATCGCGCCCGGCAGTTTTTACGGCATCGTGGGGCACACCGGCAGCGGCAAGAGCACGCTGATGTCGCTGCTGCTGCGCTTCTACCCGGCGCCGGCGGGGACCTTGCGCATCGACGGCACGCCCATCGACGCGATCGGCGAAGACCATTTCCGCGAAGCGATCGGCCTGGTGCCGCAGGACCCGTTCCTGCTGGCGGCGAGCGCGCGCGAGAACATCGCGATGGGCCGCAACATCACCGACGCGCAGGTCGAGGCGGCCGCCCGCGCGGCGCATGCGCACGATTTCATCGGGCAACTCGAACGCGGCTACGACACGCCGCTCGGCGAGGGCGGCGCGCGGCTGTCGGTCGGGCAAAAGCAATTGATCGCGATCGCACGCGCTCTCGCCGGCCAGCCGCGCATCCTGTTCCTCGACGAAGCCACTTCGCACATCGATTCGGAGACGGAGCAGGTGGTGCAGCGCGCGCTGGCGCAGCTGCGCGGCAAGGTCACCATCGTGGCGATCGCGCACCGGCTGTCCACGATCCGCGACGCGGACCGCATCGTCGTGCTCAATCACGGCCGCATCGCCGAAACGGGAACGCACGGCGAGCTGATGGCGCAAGGCGGCGGCTTGTACCAGCGGCTGTACCTGCTGCAGCAGCTGGAAGAGGAAGAAGGCTCCGGGGCCTAAACGGTCGACGCGTGCAGCATGTGCGCGCCGCGCTCGGGCGCGTGCCCCACGCGGTGCGGGAAGAAAAGCTGCGCGATGCCGCGCGGGCCGACGTCGTGGATGGTTGCGAATCCGAGGTGGCGCAAGTGCGCGTGCAGCTCGGCAGGTTCGAAGAAGGTTTTCCACGCCTCGCCGATCGCAGCGACGCGCCGCGCATGGTGGTCGTGCATCTCACGCATCGCCGTGCCCAGCGCCGCCGGGGGCTCGGGGTAGTCGAACACCACGTGCGCGAGGCGGAACGACGCGATCCACGACAGCGTCGCATCGATCGCCTCCCGCGTGAGGTACGGGATGACGCCGAGCCACATGAAGAACACGCCCTGCGTCCCGTCCAGGCCGGCCGCGCGCAGCGAATCGGCGAGCTTGCCGTGCTCGAAGTTGGCGGCGACCAAGCGCACGTTGCCCGGCACTTCGATGCCGGCCTCCGCGAGCCGCCGGCGCTTCCATGCCTGCGTGCCCGGGTGGTCGACTTCGAAGATCGCCTTGAGTTCATTGCGATGCCGGCCGCGGTACGCATAGGTGTCGAGGCCGGCGCCGAGCACGACCAGCTGCGTGACGCCGTGTTCCATCGCCGCGTGCAACGCGTCCTCGGCAAGGCGCGAGCGCACGGCGATGAAGCGGCGCATGCGTTCGGCGAATGGGCTGCTGCCGAGCAATTCCATCGCGCCCGGCGCTTCGTCGCCGAGGATGGCGACGGCCAGCGGATCGTTGAAGACGCGTGCGCCGTCGACCGACTGGTGCGCGGCGCGATAGGCCGCGGCGGCGCGCGCGGTGAGGCTCGGGCGTTCGGATTGGTCGGCGAAAGACGTTGCTGGCATGGGCGCGATGGTGTCAGGACACGATGCGCCCGTCCACCACCTCGATCTTGCGATCGCAGCGCGCCGCGAGGTTCGGGTTGTGCGTCACGAACAACACCGCCGTACCCTGCTCGCGGTTCGCGCTGCGCAGCAGCTCGAACACCACGTCGGCGCTCTTCGTGTCGAGATTGCCCGTCGGCTCGTCCGCGAGCAGCAAGGCGGGCGAATTCGAGAGCGCCCGCGCGACGGCGACGCGCTGTTGCTGGCCGCCGGACAGGCGGTTGGTCGGATAGTCGCGCCACGGCGTGAGGCCGACGCTGTCGATCAGATGGGCCGCGCGCCGGGCGATGTCCTCGTTCGGGAACCCGCTTGCGCCGAGCATCGGCATCATCACGTTCTCGAGCGCGCTGAAGGCGCTGATCAGGTAGTGGTACTGGAACACGAAGCCGATCGTGCGCCCGCGCAGGTGCGTCAAGGCGGCTTCGTCCAGGCCGGTGGTCTGTTCGCCGCCGATCGATAGCGCGCCCGACGTCGGCCGGTCCAGCAGGCCGACAATGTTCAGCAACGTGCTCTTGCCGGAACCCGAAGGGCCCATCACGGCGCAGAACTCGCCGCGCTGGACCGTGAGGTCGATCGCATGCAGCACCTCGGTTTCGTTGGGCTCGCCCACGTTGAACGACTTCGAGATCGAGGCGAGGCGGACCACTTCCATCGTCAGCCCCGGATGGCGACGGCCGGATCGAGCCGCGCTGCGCGCAAAGCGGGCGCGAAAGCGGCAGCGAGCCCGGTCGCCGCGGCGCCGGCCAGCACCGCGGCAAACAGGCTCGGCTCCATGGCGAGCGGAAACAGCGGCGTGCCGTCGGCGTTGCGCACGAACACCTGCCACATCTGCAGCGCGACGGCGCCCAGCAGCGAGCCCGCCGCAGCGCCGCCGAAGCCGAAGAGGCCCCCTTGCAACAGGAACACGCGCAGGATCTGCGCACGCGAGATGCCCATCGCGCGCAGGATGCCGATCTCGCGCGACTTCTGGATCACGGACACGACGAGCACGCTGGCGATCCCGAGCGCCACCGACAGCGCGACGAAGAAGCGGATCGCCGTGTTGGCCGTGGTCTGCGCGCTGACCGCCGCGAAGAACTGCTGGTTGGTCTCGATCCAGCTGTCGGCCTCGACGCCGGTTTCGGCCGTGATGCGCTGCGCCACCCCTTCCGCCGCGTAGACGTCGTGCACGGTCACGTTCAGCACTGTGACGCCGCCGGGCACACCCAGCAGGCTTTGCGCCGTGTGCAAGTTGATGTAGACGTTGCGCAGGTTGGCGCCTTTGTTGCCCAGGTCGAAGATGCCGACGACGGTGAGGATGTTGTCGCCGCCGTTGGCGGACGTGATGCGCAGCTTGTCGCCCAGCGCCACGCCGAGATCGCTGGCGAGGTCCGTCCCGACCATCACGTCGGTGGTGCCCAGTTGCGCAGTGCCCGCGACGATCTTCTCGGGCATCGGGATGATCCGGTAATAGCTCTGGGGCTCCAGGCCGTTGAGGCTGATCGCGCGGCTGGCACTGCCGCGCACGACCAATGCGGAGCCGGTGAGCGCCGGCGCGACGTCGTCCACATCGGGCATGGCCTGGATCGTCGCCGCGATGGCCTGCCACTGGTCGATGCTCTTCAGGCGTTGCAGTGGCGCCTGCACGATCGGGCCCATGGCGTGCTCGGGCGTCGGCGTGCGCAGTTCGCGTGCGATTTCCTTCGGCGGGACCAGCTGGATGTGCGGCTGGCCGGTGAGCACACGCCGCACGAAGTTCGCCTGCATGCCGGCCAGCAACGCCGACATGAACACGATCACGCCGACACCCACGGCCACGGCGACGAGGATGAAAGCCGTCTGCATGCGCCCTTCCTTGAGGAAGCGCACGGCCACGATCCATTCGAACGGCAGCCAGGACGGCAACGCGGGGACCGGCGTTGCGGGCGCGGCAGGTGCGACTGCAGCCATCGCGATCAGGAGCGCGAGCGCTCGAGGGGGCGCACGCGCGCGCCGTCGGCGAGCGCCGCGACGTCCGCGCCCGCTTCAGTGACGACGCGCTCGCCCGCATTCAGGCCGCCGGTGATTTCGCACCAGCCGCGCGAGCGCAACCCGATCGCCACGGCTTGCCGGCGTGCGCGGCCGCCGTCGATCTTGAGCACCCAGGGCGAACGCGAATCGATGTCGCGCACGGCTTCGGTCGGCACCAGCAACGCGGCGGTGCGCCGTGCGACTTCGATGTCCACGGAGATCGTCATGTCCTGCTTGAGGTACGCGGGCGGCTGCGGCACGGCGAGCTTCACCTCCACCGAGCCGCGCTGCGCGTCCACACCCGGGTTGATGTACACCACGCGCGCGGCGAAGCGCTGGTCGGCGTATGCGTCCGCCGACGCGAGCGCGTCCTGCCCGAGTTGC
>DATBPW010000260.1:0-4957 GCA_036561125.1 Ramlibacter sp.
TACGCGCTGCTGGGCAAGTTCCTCAAGGGCTTTTCGGGCGCCGCAGTCGATGCGCTCACGCCCACGCACGGCCTGCTCGGCGCGTATGCCGTGTCGTTCGCCGGCACCGCGCTCACGGCGATCCCGCCGCTGGTGCTCATCGTCGTGCTGTGGCGCATGCAGGGCCGCAACGCTTCGTGACGTTTCACATCGCCTGTGCACGCGACGCACATAGGACCGCTCCTACCGTGCACGGCAGTTCGACCCTACGCTGCCGGCGCGAGCCCTGCCTTACATTGGACCCTCCTCATCCAGCAGTTCAAAAAGACAAGGCATCGACGTGGCGGAGCAATCGGAAGGCAAACGCGGCCCGGGCGGCCGCCCCGGCGCGCAGTCGCAGGGCTCGCGTGCCGAGCGACGCGCGAGCCACCGAGTGCGCGACGACCAGAAGTCCGGCCAGGGTTCGGAGTCCGCGCTGTCCAAGCTGAAGATGATCGAGCGCCAGCGCGCACAGGTGCGCATCTCGCGCGACGACGACTGAGAATCAGCCCGCGCGCGCGCCGCCGGCGATCCGCGCGAGCACGCCGCGCTGCACCTTGCCCAGGGCCGTCTTCGGCAACGCATCGAGGAAGAGCCAGCGCCGCGGCAGCTTGTAGCGCGCGATGCGGCTCGCGAGATGCGCGCGCAAGGTTGCCTCGTCCACCGATGCGCCGGGCCGCATGACGACGGCGGCGGCCACCACCTCGCCCCATTCGGGATCGGGCACGCCGAACGCCGCGCATTCGAGCACCGCATCGTGCAGCGCCAGCGCCGCCTCCACTTCGCCGGGATGGATGTTCTCGCCGCCGGAGATCACGAGATCCTTCGCGCGCCCGACGATCGTGAAGCTGCCGTCCGCGTCCTGGCGCGCGAGGTCGCCGGTGTGGAACCAGCCCCCGGCGTCGCAGGCCGGCTTGCCGGGCCAGTAACGCCGCACGACGTTCGCACCGCGCACGAGCACCTCACCGGCGCCATCGCGCACATCGGTGAGCTTCGCTTCCACGCCTGCTGCGGGCCAACCGCACGAGCCGGCCTTGCGCATCGCTTCAGCGGGGCCTAGCGCGATCGAGAACGGGCCGGTTTCGGTCGACCCGTACACATTGCACACGGGGACGCCGCGCGCATGGACGGCTGCGATGAGCGGTGCGGGGATGAGGCTGGAGCCGGCCCACAGCGCGCGCAGGCACGACAGGTCGGCGCGCGCCCAGCGCGGATGCTCGACGAGCGCCTTCATCGTCGCGGGCACTTGCAACGTGAGCGTCGGCCGCTCTCGTTCGAGCGCATCGAACACCGCCTCGGGCGCGAAGCGCGGCTGCACGATCACGTGCGCGCCGCGGTACAGCGCAGGCAGCGTCTGGATGCACAGGCCGCCCACATGGAACAGCGGCAAGACCGTGAGGACCTTGTCGCCGCTTCCCATTCCCTGCGCTCGAGAGGCGATGTCCATGTTGGCGAGCAGATTGGCCTGCGTGTGCACCGCGGCTTTCGGTGCGCCGGTCGTGCCGGACGTGAAGACGAGCAGCACCGGCGCGTCCGCCTGCGCGCGATCCGGCGCTGCCGTTGCAATGGCAATGGGCTCGGCATGCATCACAGCCTCGGCAGGATGCACTGCGAGCGCGTGTCGCTGCGCCAGCGCCCTCGCGGCGTCGGCCCAGGCACTGTCATGAACGAGCACGCTGGGTGTGCAGTGCGCCAGTTGCGCGTCCCATTCCGGCGGCGCCAGGCGAAAGTTGAGCGGCAGCAGGATCGCGCCGATGCGCGCGAGCGCGAACAGCAGGACGAGCTGCGCCGGGTCGTTCAGCCCGAGCCACGCGACACGATCGCCCTGCCCAACGCCCCATTCCCCCGCAAGGCGCGCCGCCGCGGCATCGATGCGGCGGGCCAGTTCGCCGTAATCGAGCGTGCCGTGCTCATGAGTGATGGCCGGCGCACGCGCATCGCGCCGGGCCTGGGCGTGGACGACGTCGGCGAACGAGACTGCGGGGCCGGCCATTTACCTAACTTTACGCTGCCTTCAACACACCCGAGGCAGCGCCGCCGAAGATGAGCCTGCGCGCATTGGCCCGCGCATTCATTACCATTGCCCCCATGCAGCAACTGCTGATGATCGAAGACGACACCCGCCTCGCGCAGATGGTGGGCGAGTATCTCGAGCGCTCCGGCTTCGGCGTCACGCATGCCGTCGACGCGAAGGCCGGCCTCGGGCTGCTCGGCGAGCCGCCGGCCGGCACCGCGCCGGACCTGGTGATCCTCGACCTCATGCTGCCCGACATGGACGGGCTCGAGGTGTGCCGCCGCGTGCGCGCGCTGCCGGGCCCGGTGGGCCAGGTGCCGGTGCTCATGCTCACGGCCAAAGGCGACCCGATGGACCGCATCGTCGGCCTCGAGCTCGGCGCCGACGATTACCTGCCCAAGCCCTTCGAGCCGCGCGAGCTGCTCGCGCGCATCCGCGCGATCCTGCGCCGCCGCGCGGAAGGCGCGCAGCCGCAACCCAAGGTGATGCGCTTCGGCTCGCTGGAGATCGACCGCGACGCGCGCACGGTCACGGTCGGCGGCACGCCCGTGGAACTCACGTCGTACCAGTTCGACCTGCTCATCACGCTGGCCGAGCGCGCCGGCCGCGTGCTCACGCGCGACCAGATCATGGAAGCCGTGCGCGGCCGCGAGCTCGAAGCCTTCGACCGCTCGATCGACGTGCACATGGGGCGCATCCGCGCGGCGATCGAAGCCGACGCCAAGAATCCCAAGCGCATCCTCACCGTGCGCGGCGTCGGCTACGTCTTCGCCAAGCAGCAGGACTGAGCGCAAGCGCCCATGACTCCGTGGCAAGGCCGCTGGCGCATTCCCCTGTACGTGCGCATCTGGCTGGCGGTGGTCGCCGCCGTCGCGGTGCTGTCCGTCGCTTCGGGCTGGCTGTGGCGAATGTCGATCGACCAGCGCGAGCTGCCCGAGCGCGAAGTGATCATCAAGAGCGAGTCGGGCGAGATCCTCGGGAGCGACCGGACGCGCCCCCAGCGCGACCCCGTGCGCGGCCTGGAGTTCACCGTCGACATGAAGGACGGCAGCACGGTGATCCTGCAGTTCCCGCCGCACCCGCGGCGCGCCGAGGGCCCCACCGCGGGCTGGATGCGCGGCCCGCTCGGGTTCGTGTGGATGCTCACGATCGTCGCGCTGGCCGTCGCGATCGGCGCGTACCCGATCATCCGGCGGCTCACCAAGCGGCTGGAAGAACTGCGCGTCGGCGTCGAACGCTGGGGCGAAGGCGACCTGTCGGTGCGCATTCGCGAGGACGGTTCCGATGAGCTCGCGTTCCTCGCGCAGCGCTTCAACCATTCGGCGCAGCGCATCGAGACGCTGCTCAAGTCGAACAAGGCGCTGCTGGCGAACGCGTCGCACGAGCTGCGCTCGCCGCTGGCGCGCATCCGCATGGGCATCGAGCTGATGGGCCCGGACACGTCGGCCACCGCGGCGGACGAAATCCGCCGCAACATCGCGGAGCTGGACCAGCTCGTCGACGAGATCCTGCTGGCCAGCCGCCTCGATGCACGCGAGACGGAGATGGGCACGATCGAGCAGGTCGACTGGACCGGCCTCGTCGCCGAAGAATGCGCGCGCACCGGCGCGGAGCTCGTGGAGAGCGAACACGACCGCAGCATCGTCGTCGACGGCGTGCCGCGGCTGCTGCGCCGCGCGGCGCGCAACCTGCTGGAGAACGCGCGGCGCTACAGCAGCGAAGTCACAGTGCAGCTCAAACGCGAGGGCGCCGACGCGGTGCTGCGCGTGAACGACCGCGGCCCCGGCGTGCCGCCCGCCGAGCGCGAGCACATCTTCGAGCCGTTCTATCGCCTGCCGGGCGCGAGCGAGCGCCACGGCGGCGTGGGTCTCGGGTTGTCGCTCGTGCGCTCGATCGCGCAGCGCCACCATGGCTCGGTGCGGTGCGAGGACGCGCCGGGCGGCGGCGCATCGTTCGTGCTGCGCATCCCCTGTCACCAGATGTAATGCGCGTGAAAGTTTCCGGGAATGATGGAATCGCGAGCCGAAAATCACCAAGATCACGCACTGGATTCGACGCGCGATGAGGCCTTCATCCATTCAGTGGATGCCAAGCGCTCCGACGCGACTTAGAGTTTGTTCAACGCTGTCACGCGATCCCAGCGAAACGGTTTTAGTCTCCCAACGACGTCCTTCCAAGGACTTGATACAGCCACCGCAAGGTGGCTGTTTTTTTTGCTGCGGCCGCGAGCTAGTCGGCGTCGGCGTGGCCCAGCGGGATGCGCGCGGAGCGGCGGTCGGCGCCGAGCACGGACAGCAGTTCGTCGAGGTCGCCTTCGAGCCGCTCGAGCGTCGCCGGCGGCAGCCGCAACAGTGCATCGGGCAACACGCCGGTGAGCGGCGGCGGCGCCTTGCGCAGCACCGAGCGCGCGGCGGCGGTCACGTGCAGTTCCACGATGCGGCGGTCGTCGTCGCGGCGCACGATCTGGAGCAGCTCCTGTTCGACCAGGGGCTTGACGAGATTGCTGGCGGTGGACTGGTGGATGTCCAGGGCTTTTGCGAGTTCGCCGAGCCGGATGCCCGGGCGGTCGCCCACGACACTCAGCACCCAGACCTGCGCGCCCGACACGCCGGCCTTGCGCTCGATGTCGCGGAAGTGCCCCTTCACCGTGTGGAAGACAAGGCGCAGGCTGCGCAGCACGCGCACCCCGGCTTGGCCACGAGTCTCCTCTGTTCTTTTCCCCACCACGCACCGATGCTCGCCGCGCGCGGCTGACCGGCTCCTGACCAACGCCAGCTTACCGGGCATGCGAAACCTTCTCGTCGTCTTGCAACGTTCCGGACGATGCACCGAGCCGCCACACGCCGACGGCGGCGGCAAAGAGCGCGGCAGCCGCGATCTGCAGCGCGATGTTCAAGCCGTCCTGCCTGAACGCGGGGACGTGCA
>DATBPW010000261.1:0-6942 GCA_036561125.1 Ramlibacter sp.
AACCGGTGACGAACGAGCGCATGCGCCATTGTGCGACTAGACTGCCGCCATGCCCGCCAAGGAGTTCACCACCGGCCGCATCCGCAAGGCGGACTACGACCCGTCGTCGCAGCAGCTCGACCTGCACTGGGACAACAAGACAGTGACGGCATACAAGCACGTGCCGGACGAAGTGTTCCGGCGCCTGTGCGCGGCGCCGAATCCCACGACGTATTGGGAAGACCGCATCGCGGAGGAATACCCGAAGGGCACGCCGCGCACGAAGCCCGCGGGCGGCGGCCCCACGCTGAAGGACCTGTTCGGCGACTTGCCTGAAGAGTGACCGCGCTCAGGCGGCAAGCGGCACGTAGAGCATCCCGTTGCCGATCGCGCCGATCACGTTGGCCTCGTTCTCCGGCGATTCGCTGAAGTGGATCAGCATGTCGGCGCGCGATTCGCCGTGCGCGAATTCGTCCAGGTGGAATTGCAACCCGCCCCCGTCCGGCGCGCGGTGCAGCACGTTCTGGTACAGCAGCGAAATGAACTGCGTGTCGTCCGTCGCGCCGTAGGTCGCCTGGAATTCGGGGCTGTCGATGAAGTGCTGCGCGACGAGCCACAGCGGCACGCCGTGGTCGAGGTCGCTGATGTGATAACCCAAACCGGGCAGGTCGGGTGCGCGGTCGAACGCGGCCTGGTAGAGGCGATAGGCTTCGCCGGCGTCGCCGTTGACGTCGAACGCCAGCGCGAAATCGTCGGCGAAGTGGACGCGCTCGATGCCGGCCAGCGAGACCGTTCCGTCCGGCCCGGTGATCGAACCCGATGCGACGGAGTACTGCGTGTGCGCGCCTCCGAGGTCGAGCGTGCCGTCGGCGTCCCGGACCGTGCCGCCGGACGATGCCGGGATCGCGTCGAACTTCTCTTCGAAGATGTCCTGCCCGTCGGCACTGCGCTGCCAGTCCACGATGAATCCGCCATCGGCGGTCGCTGTCACGCTGTAGCCCGTATCGAACGGCGCGTCGCCGGCACCCAGCGTCGCCAGGTGCTCGATGGTTCCGTCCGCGTGTGCGGAGGCGTCGAACGATTGCGCATACAGCTCGTCCGGCGCGCCGTAGCTTGCCTGCGTGGTCCAGCTCGCGAGGAAGCCGCCATCCGCGAGCGCGGTGAGCTTCGGGCTGCCGGCCCCCGTGAAACCCCAGTCGAATGCCGCGCCCGTCGCATGCCCGCTCGCATCGATCAGTTGCGCCTGCCAATGCGCGGTCAACGTGCCGCCCGTGCCCTGCATCGCGTCCCACACGACGACCGCGCCGCCGTTCGCGAGCGCGACGACTGCGGGCGATTCATAGTCCGATTGGCCATACGTGCTCGCGAGACTGGCTTCGGCCGTGACGTGGCCTTGCGCATCGGTCACGTGCCACGAGATGCGCGACGGCCCGGGCCCCGTGTACGGCTGGTCGGCGTACACGAAGCCGCCGTCCGCCATGGCCTGGATGCGCGACACGAAGTTCTCGCCCGCAGCGATCGATTCGACCGGCGCACCGGATGCATCGAA
Organism: Ramlibacter sp.; assembly: GCA_036561125.1. Lineage (GTDB taxonomy): Bacteria > Pseudomonadota > Gammaproteobacteria > Burkholderiales > Burkholderiaceae_C > Ramlibacter. The sequence goes on from DATBPW010000261.1 coordinate 1,529, forward strand.
CACGCGGATCGAATGCGTGGACGTGCTCACGGGCGTCGGGCGCGTGATGCTCACGTCGTCGATCGCGAAGCCCCCGCCGGGCAGCGCGAACACCGACCCGGCATCGACCGCCGCGTCGTACGTGCCGCTGCCGTCGACGAGCACCGGCGCACCCAGCGGCATCCCCGTCGCGTCGAAGTGCGCGTAGTACACCGCCGAGCGCGGGTAGAAGTCGGGGCCGGTCGTGTCCTGCGTCAAGCTGACGATGAACGAGCCGTCCGCGAGCGCCGCGACGCCCCCCGCGCTGTAACCCGCGGCGAGCGTGATCTCGGGGCCGACCGGCGCACCGGCGGCGTCATACACCTGCGCGTCCGCTTCCACCGCGGCGGCGTTCGAGCCGGTGGTGGTCCACGCGACGACATGGCCGCCACCGGCGAGGGCCGCGGCGACGGCATGGACCTGGTTGTCCGCCGTCACCGTGTTCACCTGCCGAACGGCTTCACCCGAAAACTCCGCCATGGCTGCTCCTCAGTACTGCAGGCATGAGCATCGGCGAGTCATCCGTCGGGCGCTGCCGGAGCGAACCTCTGCGCTTTGTCGGCGCAGGCCGACTCAGGCATTGCGATTTATCGTGACGCGACAAATATCACGCGTTCACCCCGGTCGGCATGTACAGCATGCCGCTGCCGGTCTGCCCGATCACGTTCGCCTGGTTCTCGGGCGACTCCGAGAAGTGGATGAGCATGTCGGCGCGCGACTCGCCTTGTGCGAACTCGTTCAGGTGAAACTGCAGGCCCGCCGCTTCGGGTTCCCGGTGCAACACGTTTTCGTACAGCAACGTGACGAACTGCGCGTTGTCCGTGACACCGTAGGTCGCCTGGAACTCGGGGCTGTCGATGAAGTGCTGCGCCACGAGCCACAGCGGCACGCCGCGGTCCAGATCGTTGATGTGGTAGCCGAGGCCGGGCAGGTCCGGTGCGCGGTGGAACGCAGCCTGGTAAAGGCGATATGCCTCGCCGGCATCACCGTTCACGTCGAATGCGACCGCGTAGCCGTCGCCGAATTCGACGCGCTCGATGCCCGAGAGGGTGTCGCTTCCTTCGGGACCCCCGATCGAAGTGGGCGTGATGTCGTACTGCGTGTGGGCGCCGCCGAAAGCGATCGTGTCGATGCCGGCTCCGCCGGTGATCGTGTAGTTGCCCGAAGGCACCGGGGTGACCCCGCCATCGACCTGCAGCTGTCCCGGCGTCGAGCCGCCCGACTGCGCAGGGACGGCGTCGAACTTCTGCTCATAGATGTCGCCGCTCACGGCGCTCTCGACGAGGAAGCCGCCGTCGCTGGTGCCGGTGACGGCGGACACGGACGTGCCGATGGCGAACACAGCGCTCGCCGCATTGCCGTCGGCATCGAGCGCCTGCGCGACGTCCGACGATCCCGACGCCCACCAGGCGAGCACATTTCCGCCGGCGAGCGACTCGAGGTGGACCGCACCCGCGGCGGCTGCGGCGTCCAGCACGTGCATGTCCCCGACCAGTTGCCCGCTGGAGTCGAGGACGTGCACCTGCCACTGGGCGGGCGAGTAGGACTGGGTGTTCGCGTCGTATTCGGCATGCTGCGACACCAGCAAGGCATTGCCGTTCGACAACGCGGCAACTTCAGGTGCGACGTCGTTCACTTCCCCGTAGTTGGATTGGCCAACCTGGCTGTGGCCGACATCGTTCCCGGATGGATCGTAGGCCTCGATCCCCACCCACTGGCCGTACCGCCCCAGCTCGCTCGCGGTCACGACGTTCCCGCCTGCGAGGACAGCGGCGTCCGGAAAGGCAAACGACAGCGAGCCGGCGACGATGTCCTGGCCCGCGGCCGCACCGGTCAGGTCGTAGTGTTTCAGGGTCGCACTGGTCCCACCGACGTTCGTGTACCGGGCGGTCAGGTCGACTTGCAAGTAGTAGCTGTTGCCGCCCGGCGCCGCGAAAACGGGTCCGGATGCTGCAGCCGGATCGTCGAATGACGAGTACGAAGCGGCCAACGTCGGCGCGGACACGATCGCGCCGTCCGCTGCGAGCCGCTCCTGGTAGAAGTTCCAGGTGGGCGGGCTGTGATTGACCGAATCGACCTGCTCGGATTTTGCGAGCACCACGAAGGAACCGTCCGCGAGAGTCGCGACCCCGCCGACGGTCGCCCCATTCGCGTCGAACGCGGGGTCGGTGAACAGCCTGATCGGCGCGCCGGCCGCATTGCCTTGCGCGTCGAAGACCTGCGCGAACGACTGCAACGTCGTACCGCCGTTGCTGGAGGCGTCCCAGACGACGACGTGGCCTCCGGATGCGAATTGCGCGGCGTAGCCGCCGGTGTCGTCCGTCGGTGCCGTGGTGACTGCGTAGAGAGGTTCGGGCGTGAACTCGGGCATCTTCTTTTTCCTTCTCGACGGAAGGAAAAAGCTTCTTTGATCGATGCAACTTTCCGCGCAGGATCGAATCTCGGCGCCTTGTCGGCATAGGCAGACTCAGGCGTGCGGGACGCAGCGGCCACCGCAGAGTTGCGCCGTGGCGACTACCAGGTGTCGATGAACCGCGCCTTGCGCTCGCGACGCTCGGCTGCGGATGCCAGCCCGCGCACGAGCCACGCGCGCGTCTCGGCAGGATCGATCACCGCGTCGATCTCGAGATGCTGGGCCATGTTGATCGCGGCGCCGTTCGCGTACTGCTGGTCGACCAGCTTGCGATAGAGCGCGTCCCGCTCCTCGCCGGGCGTGGCGGCTTCGAGCTCCTTGCGATAGCCGAGCTTCACTGCGCCTTCCAGCCCCATCGCGCCGAATTCGCCCGTGGGCCACGCGATCGTGAACACCGGTGCGTCGAAGCCGCCGGCGGTCATCGCCTGCGCGCCGAGGCCGTAGCCCTTGCGCGTGACGACGGCGAAGAACGGCACCGACAGGTGCGAGCCCACGACGAACATGCGCGAGGCGTGGCGCACCTGCGCCTGCTCCTCGATGCCGGGCCCGACCATGAAGCCCGGTGTATCGCAAAGCGACACGATCGGCAGGCCGTGCGCGTCGCACAGCTGCATGAAGCGCGACGCCTTGTCCGCGGCTTCGGGGTCGATCGCGCCGCCCAGATGCAAGGGGTTGTTCGCGATCACGCCCACCGCGCGGCCTTCGATGCGCGCGAGCGCCGTGATCATCCCGCGGCCGAAGCCCGCGCGCAGTTCGAGCACCGAGCCGGTGTCGAACAGGCCGCGCATCACGTCGCGCATTTCGTAGGCGCGCAAGCGGTTCTCCGGCACCGCGTCGCGCAGCGCGCGCGCGTCGCCGCATTGATGCTGCGCGATCGCGCCCTGGAAGTACGAGAGATAGCGCTTCGCCACCGCGACGGCCTCGGCCTCGTTCTTCACCAGCACGTCGATCACGCCATTGCGCGATTGCACGCCGCTCGGCCCGATCTGCTCCGGCTTGAACACGCCGAGCCCGCCGCCTTCGACCATCGCCGGCCCGCCCATGCCGATGTTGCTCGCCTCGGTCGCGATGATGACGTCCGCGCAGCCGAGCAGCGCGGCGTTCCCCGCGAAGCAGCGGCCGTGCACGATGCCGACGACAGGCACGACTCCCGACAGCGCGGCGAATTGCGAGAACGTGTGGTTGTTCAGCCCCGCGACGATCGGCATGTCGACGTCGCCGGGCCGCCCGCCACCGCCCTCGGCGAACAGCATTACGGGCAGCTCGAGCCGGTGCGCGAGCGACAGCATGCGGTCCTTCTTCGCGTGGTTGCGCATGCCCTGCGTGCCGGCCAGCACGGTGTAGTCGTACGCCATCACGACGCAGCGCGACTTCTCCGCGCCGAACTCCTGCGCGTTCACGGTGGCTATGCCGGTGACCATGCCGTCGGCCGGCGTGTTGGCGACGAGGTCGTCCATCGAGCGGCGCCGCGTCTGCGCGGCCACCGTGAGCGCGCCGTACTCGATGAAGCTGCCCGCATCGCACAGGTCGGCGATGTTCTCGCGCGCCGTGCGCCCGCCTTGCGCGTGGCGCCTGGCGACGGCGTCCTTGCGGTTCGCGTCCAGCGTGAAGGCGTGGCGGTCGATCACACGCTGCAGGTCGGGGCGGATCGCGCCCGCATCGCGCTGCTCGGGCGCGGCTTCCTGCACATGGTTGGCCTCGACCGCGTCCAGGCGCGCGAGCAACTGGCGTTCTTCGACGGTCTCGCCGGCTTCGACGAACCACTCCGCGACGCGCGTGCCGGGCGGCAACGGCACGACGTGCTCCATCTTCATCGCCTCGAGGACGAGCGCGGGTTCGAGCTGCACGATGCGTGCGGCCATCGGCGCGCGGAGGTCACGGGTCATGCCGCATTCTGGCATCCCCGAAGTGTCACGCCGGCCGCTGTGCCCCGATGCCGATCGCCGAAGCAAGGGTGGACATGAGCGACTGCTTGCCTTGCTGCGCCGGGCGGTCCGCCAGCCCCAACTCGATGCGCAACCCTTCGACCAGCTGCGAAACGCCCGGCTCGGACATCATCGAGAAGTGCGATCCGGGCACTTCGACCACACGCACCGCTCCGCGCACGTGCTGGTCCCAGCCGAGCGACCGGCCCGCGGCAAGGTACTGCGTCTCGGCCTGCGCCGCCCTGAACAGCACGACGTCGCCGTCGTAGGGCTGCGGCGCATAGCGCGATTGCGCATCGATGAAGTTGTTGAACAGGTGGTGTTCGAGCATCTCCGGCGGCAGCGGTTCGCCGCGCGCGAGCCCCTGCAGCGCTTGTGCGTATTCGATGGCGGCGAGCCGGCCCTTGCGGCGCCGCTCGGGCCGCTCCAGCGCGAATTGCAGCGACCAGTGGCGCAGCAGCCAGAGCTTCTTCCACAGCGGCACCGGCGCGCGCGCTGCCGCGGGCGCCAGCGTGTCGATCATCGCGAGCAATTCCACTTGCGCGCCCTCGGCCGCCAGGACGTGCGCCATCGCTAGCGCGATCACACCGCCCGCCGAGTAGCCGGCGAGCCGGTACGGCCCGCGCGCATCGACGCTGCGGATCGCATCGACATACTGCCGCGCCATCTCCTCGATCGACTTGAGCGGCTGCAGCCGCCCGTCGACGCCTTGCGCCTGCAGGCCGTAGAACGGCTGCTGCGGCCCGAGGCGATCGGAGATGACCTTGAAGTTGAGCACGTTGCCGCCCGCGCCGTGCACGCAGTAAAGCGGCGGCTGCCCGCGCTCGCCCTTGCAGATCGCGACCAGCGGCGACCACGCGCGCGGCACCAGCGGGATCACGTTCGACTTGCGCGCGGGCTCGGCCGCCGCGAGCGGGATGTTCGCCTGCTGCGCGACCAGCGCCGCGAGCGCGCCGAGCGTCGGCGCCTGGAACAGCGTCGCGAGCGGCAGGTCGACGTGGTACTGCTTGCGGATGCGCGCGAACAGGCGCACCGCCGCGAGCGAGTGCCCGCCGAGC
>DATBPW010000262.1:0-3548 GCA_036561125.1 Ramlibacter sp.
GCTCGCCCATCTCGCGAAAGATCGCCGGGTCGGTCGACTCGCTGCGGAACGCCTCGAGCACGCGCGTGGCCAGGCGATCCTGCGCGTAGGCCTGCGCGGCCTCGCGCACGGCGCGCTCGTCGCCGGTGAGCTGCGAATCCACCAGCAGCGGGTCGGCCCAGTTGAATGCGGCTTTGGCGGCCATGGTGTTCTCTCCTTAGCTACGGAAGTTTAGTCGCGCGCGGGCGCGGGCAACACGCGAAACGCGATGCAGCCCAGGCACAGCGCCGCCGCGATCGCGCCGAGCACGGCCGCGTAGGGTTCGACATGCGCCGCCCCGGCCAGCGATGCCACCGCGCCGGTGAACCACTGCATCAGCGCGACGCCGAGGAACATCGCCATCGTGAACACGGCCATGGCGCGGCCCGTCATGTGCGGCGGATAGGCCGACCGCACGTCCGCGTATTGCAGGCTGCCGAAGCCCGAGAGCAGCCCGACCAGCATCGCGAGGCCGACTTCGACCGCCGCACCCGGGCTGAACGCCATCACGGCGAAACACGCCGCGTTCGTCAGCGCGCAAACGAGGATCCACGTGCGCCGGCGCCGCTCGCCGGGGTCGAGCCGGCCGAACAGCGGCGCCGCGAACATGCCGATCACGGAAATCGCGATCGCCACGTTGCCGGTCTCCACCAGCGTGAAGGCGTGCCGGTCGATGAGCATCGGGCTGAGCCACAGCCCGCGCAGCGTGAGGAACGACGAATACGTCGTGAGCGCGAGCAGGAAGATGCCCAGCGTGTGCGGCAGGCGAAACAGCTCGCCGTAGCCACGCAATGCCGCGCCCACTTCGAGCTTGTGGCGCGGCGCGGGGCCGCCGTCGTCGCGCACGAACACGGCGATCGCGATCCATGCGAGCAGGGCCAGTGCCGCCAGCCCCGCGAAGCCCCAGCGCCACGAAAAGCTTTCGATGACCCAGGCGAGTGGCGTGCCGGTGAGCAGCAGGCCGACCGAACCGATCCCGAGCGCCGCACCGTTGACCGCCGCGAAGCGCCCGATGGGGAACCGCCGCGACACGAACACGGTGCACACGAGGAACGCCGGCGCGCAGCCGATCCCGGTGAGCACCTGTCCGAGGAGCAGCGTGCCGTAGCTGTTGGCCGAGGCGGTGACGAGTGCGCCGACGATGGTGAGCGGGAACACCGCGACGATCGTCTTGCGCGGGCCGTACACGTCGATGCCCATGCCCATGAACAGCTGCAGGCCCGCGAAGGCGAAATGGAATGCCGCCGCGAACAGGCCGAGCTGCTGCTTCGACAGCTCGAACGCCTGCGACAGTGCCGGGGCCATGATCGCGGCCGCCGTGCGGAACGCCTGGCTCATGGCGAAGCCGCTGACCAATACCAGCAGCATCGGCCAGGCGTTGCGCGTGTCGTCGTTCGAAGCGGTCACTGCGGCAGGACTGCTGTCGCTTCGATCTCCACCTTCGCGCGATCCTCGATCAGCGCTTTCACCTCGACGGCGGTCATGGCGATAGCGTAATGGCCGATGATGTCGCGGAAGGCGCGCCCGATGTCCTTCGCGGCGGCGAGGTATTCGCGCTTGTCCGTGACGTACCAGGTCATCCGCACGATGTGCGCGGGTTCACCGCCCGCCGCGCGCAACACGTCGGCGATGTTCTGCAGCGCCTGCCGCGCCTGCGCGCCGATGCCGTCGGATGGGAACTGCTCGTTGGCGTCCCAGCCGATCATCCCCGCGATGAAGAGCGTGCGCCCCTGCGCGACGACGCCATTGGCGTAGCCCTTCGGGCGCGGCCAGCCCTCGGGAACAACCGCTTGGTGGCTCATGCCGTCACCTCCTTGAGCAGCTCGCGCGCGATGATGAGTTGCTGCACCTCGCTCGCGCCTTCGTAGATTCGCAGCGGCCGGATGTCGCGATAAAGCTGCTCGACGACCGCGCCGCTTTTCACGCCGAGGCCGCCGAACAACTGCACGGCCGCGTCGATCACCTGCTGCGCGCCCTCGGTCGCACAGAGCTTCGCCATCGCGGCTTCCTTCGTGACACCGCGTCCCTGGTCGCGCTGCCATGCGGCGCGATAGACGAGCAACGCGCTGCTGTCGATCGTGGTGGCCATCTGCGCGAGCTTGGCCTGCGTGAGCTGGAGGTCGGACAGCACGCCGCCGAACATCTTGCGCGTCGTGGCTTGAGCAAGCGCTTCGTCGAGCGCGCGGCGCGCGAAACCCAGCGCGGCGGCGGCCACCGAGGTGCGGAACACGTCGAGCGTGCGCATCGCCACCTTGAAGCCTTCGCCGCCCTCGCCGACGCGCTGCGTGAGCGGGACGCGGCAATGGGTGAACTTCAGGCGCGCGAGCGGGTGCGGGGCCATCACGTCGATGCGCTCGGCGATCTCGAAACCCGGCGTGCCGGCGTCGACGATGAACGCGGAGATCCCTCGCGCGCCCGGCGCTTCGCCCGTGCGGCAAAAGACCACGTAGAAATCCGCGATGCCGCCGTTGGAGATCCATGTTTTCTCGCCATCGAGGATCGCGTGGCCGCCTTCGATGCGCGCCGCGCATTGCATCGCCGCGACATCGGAGCCTGCATCGGGCTCGGACAGAGCGAATGCGGCGATCGCTTCGCCCTTCACGACGCGTGGCAGGTATTTCTCCTTCTGCTGCGGCGTTCCCTGCAACGTGATCGCACCGCTGCCCAGCCCTTGCATGGCGAACGCGAAATCGGCGAGCCCGCTGTGGCGCGCGAGCGTTTCGCGGATCAGGCAGATGGCGCGCGTGTCGATCTTCGCGCCGGTCGCGTGCTGGAGCCAGCCGCCTGCGCCTAGCTTGCGCACGAGCGCGCGGCACGCATCGTCGACGCTGCCATGCGGGTGAAATTCGATGTTCTTCGCGGCCCACGCGTCGATATCGCGCGCGAGTTCGCGATGCCTGTCCTCGAAGAACGGCCAGTTGAGATAGCCCGTGTCCGCCATCTCAGTTCCCCTCGAACTTCGGCTTGCCCTTCGCGACGAAGGCTTCGTAGGCGCGGGTGAAGTCCTGCGTCATCATGCAAAGCGCCTGGGCCTGCGCTTCCGCCTCGATCGCCTGCTCGATCGTCATGGCCCATTCCTGGTGGAGCATGGTCTTGGTGATGCCGTTGGCGAACGTCGGGCCTTCGCACAACTGCTTTGCAAGCATTGTGGCTTGCGCAAGCAGTTCTTCCGGCGCGCAGAGGCGATTGAAGAAGCCCCAGCGTTCGCCCTCCTCGCCGGGCAGCGCACGGCCGGTGTACAGCAGCTCGCTCGCCCGCCCTTGACCAATGATGCGCGGCAGGATCGCGCACGCACCCATGTCGCAGCCCGCGAGGCCGACGCGATTGAAGAGGAACGCGGTCTTGCTGCGCGCCGTGCCTAGCCGCATGTCCGAAGCCATCGCGACGATGGCACCCGCACCGGCGCAAACGCCATCGATCGCCGCGACGATCGGCTGCGGGCACGCGCGCATCGCCTTCACGAGATCACCGGTCATGCGCGTGAACATCAGCAACTCGGGAGCCTTCAGCCGCACGAGCGGGCCGATGAT
>DATBPW010000263.1:0-10727 GCA_036561125.1 Ramlibacter sp.
GCGCCCGACTCGAACCACTTGCCGATCAGCGCGCGTTCGGCTTCGGTGATGCCGGTCGCGTTGTTGAACGGCATCGTCTTCGCGACCACCGCCTGCTGGTAGACCTGCTGCGCGTGCGCCTTGAGGTTGTCCGGTGAATCGAGGCGGATGTTCTTCATCTGCACCTGCGCGCCGTGGCACAGGTAGCAGCGCTGCGCGACGACCTTCTGCACATCGGCATACCTCACCTGCTTCGGCGCCGCCGCGGCGTCTTCCGCCGCGGGCATCAGCCACACGACGACGCCCGCGATCACGACGATGCCCGCCACCGCATACGGCAGCGGATGCGCGTTGCGGCCGAGCTTCCAGCCGTGCCGCAGCACGAAGACCTGCCGGATCGCCGCGCCGGCGAACATCATCAGCACCAGCACGATCCAGTTGTGCGCGTGGCCCCACGTGAAGCTGTAGTGGTTGCTCAGCATCGCGAACAGCACGGGCAGCGTGAAGTACGTGTTGTGCACGCTGCGCTGCTTGCCGCGAAAGCCATGGATCGGGTCGACGGGCTCGCCCGCGCGGATCGCGGCCACCACCTTGCGCTGGCCCGGGATGATCCAGAAGAACACGTTGGCGCTCATCGCGGTGGCGAGCATCGCGCCGACGAGCAGGAACGCAGCGCGGCCCGCGAAGACGCGGCACGCGGCCCACGAGGCAACGCACACGAGCACCAGCACGATCGCGCCGACGATCGCGTCGCCGTTGGCGCGCTCGCCGAACCAGTTGCACGCCTGGTTGTACAAGGTCCAGAACAGATAGAGCGACAGCACGGCGACCGTACCGGCAAGCCACGCGGGCCAGTCGAACAAGCTGCGATCGACGAGGAACGTTCCCGCGTTCCAAAGATAGAGCACCGTGAACAGGCCGAACCCGGTGAGCCACGTCGAATAGCTCTCCCAGTAGAACCAGTGCAGGTGATCGGGCAGCCGCGGCGGCTGCACCGCGTACTTCACCGGGTGGTAGAAGCCCCCGCCGTGCACGGCCCACAGCTCGCCCGTCGCACCTTCGCCGCGCAGCTTGTCGTCGGCCGGCGGCACCAGGCTCGAATCGAGGAAGACGAAATAGAACGACGAGCCCACCCATGCGATCGCGGTGATGACGTGCGCCCATCGCAGCAGCAGGTTGGCCCAGTCGAGAAGGTACGTTTCCATCATGGCGGTGCGACTTGCAGGATCTGCGCGACCGTGCTCGCGGCGATCACTTCGGGCTGCTTGCCCGCGACGCCGGGGACGCCGATCGGGCAGGTGATGCGCTCGAGTTCCGCGGCCGTGAATCCGCGCTGTTCGAGGCGATGGCGGAAGGTGGCCCACTTCGTCCGGCTGCCGATCAGGCCGACGTATGGCAGGTCATTCCGCTCGCGGATGCGCTTGAGACAGGCCGCGACGATGTCGAGGTCCTCCGCGTGGCTGAAACTCATGACGAGCACGCGTGACTGCGATGCGAGCTGCGGCACCGCGGCCTGCACCGGATCGGAATGCTCGCACCGCACGTCGTGCGGCACTGCGTCGGGAAAGATCTCGTCGCGGCTGTCGATCCACGTGATAGCGAACGGCAACGGCGCGAGCGCGTGAATCAGCGCGCGGCCGACGTGCCCGCCGCCGAACAACGCCAGAGGTGCCAGCGATGGTGCAAGCCGTGCATCGAGCGCGGCGATGTCCTGTGCGTCGACACGCTCGAGGCGCAACTGCATCGTCCCGCCGCAGCATTGGCCCAGGCTCGGCCCGAGCTTGTATTCGCGCGAGTGCGTCTCGCGTTCGTCCGAGGCCAGCATCTCGCGCGCGAATGCGATCGCTTCGAGTTCCACGTGGCCGCCGCCGATCGTGCCGTCGACATCGCGCGGGAAAACGAGCATCCACGCGCCGCAATCGCGCGGCGCGGAGCCCTGCGTGCGTGACACTGTCACGAGCACAGCAGGTTCATCGCGCAGCCGGGGTGTGACAACTTTCATTGCGAAGTGTTGGGATTGCGATGCAGCTCGCAAATGGCAATCTCAAAAGGTAACGCCTGTGGTCAAGCTCGGCAATAACACGTTCAATCCTTGCACAAACCTGAATTCGTATGACGAGGAGATGAAGATGCAGTACCGATTTCGCCATGCAGTCGCCGCCGTGATCGCCGTGTTGCTCGCGGCATGCTCGACCCCACCGCCGCCCCCGGTCGCGAAGGCAGCGCCGCCCGCGCCCCTGCCGGTCGCGCCGCCGCCGGTCGCCGTCGCGCCGGCCGAGCCCGCGCCCGAATTCGTGTCGGAAGCCGCCACGCCGCGCGCCTACCGCCGCGATGCCGCATCGCGCATCTATGCGAAGAACCCGCAGCGCATCTACAAGGGCAAGATGCCGCCGCTGCTGTACGCCGTCGGTGTGCTGCAGGTCGAAGTCGATTCGCGCGGCCTCGTGCGCCACATCAGCTGGATGCGCGCGCCGACGCAGGCGCCGGAGGTGATGCGCGAGATCGAACACATGGTCCGCGCGGCGCAACCCTTCCCCGCGCCGCAACGCATGGGCAGCGTGGTGTATACGGACACGTGGCTGTGGCACAAGAGCGGCCGGTTCCAGCTCGATACTTTGACCGAAGGGCAGATGTAGGGCCTGACTCCGGTTCATGACCCGCGATACGTCGAATAGCTCCACGGGCCCACGAGCAGCGGCACGTGGTAGTGCTCGCGGGTGTCCGCGATGCCGAAATCGAGCGTGACGCGATCGAGGAAAGGCGGGTCGGGCAATTGCACGCCACGTGAGCGGAAGTACGCCGCGACGTCGAAGACCAGCCGGTAGGTCCCGGGCGTGAGGCTCGCGGTGTCGTAGAGGGCCGCGCGCCCGTCGGCATCGAGCGCGAAGCGCCGCACCAGCGTCGCGCCGGGGCCTTTCGTCGTATGGAGCTCCACGCCCATGCCCGCCGCCGGGCGGCCGTGCATCGTATCGAGGACATGCGTGCTCAGGCCCATGTACCATCCTTCGCCAGGAGATGGATGGAGTGTATGGCCTACGACAGCACTGCGCCCTACCCGCGTGACCTGGCGGGCTACGGCCGCACGCCCGTGCACGCCCGATGGCCCGGGCAGGCGCGCATCGCGGTGCAGTTCGTCCTGAATTTCGAAGAAGGCGGCGAGAACTGCGTGCTGCACGGCGACGCAGGCTCGGAACAGTTCCTCTCCGAGATGGCGAACCCCGCGAGCTATCCCGCGCGGCACTTGTCGATGGAAAGCATCTACGAATACGGCTCGCGCGCGGGCGTGTGGCGCATCCTGCGCGAGTTCGGGAAGCGGCAACTGCCGCTCACGGTGTTCGGTGTCGGCATGGCGCTGCAGCGCTCGCCGGAGATCGCTGCAGCATTCGTCGATGCGGGCCACGAGATCGCCGCGCACGGCTGGCGCTGGATCCATTACCAGGATGTCGACGAAGCGACCGAGCGCGAGCACATGCGCCTGGCCATCGACGCGATCGCGCAGCTCACCGGCGCGCGTCCGCTCGGCTGGTACACCGGCCGCGACAGCCCGAACACGCGCCGGCTCGTCGTCGACGACGGTGGGTTCGAGTACGACAGCGACTACTACGGCGACGACTTGCCTTTCTGGATGAAAGTTCGCGCAACCGGCGGTGCGGTGGTGCCGCACCTCGTCGTGCCCTACACGCTCGATGCGAACGACATGCGGTTTTCGCTGCCCCAGGGCTTCGCGCAGGCCGACGATTTCTTCACGTACCTGCGCGACACGTTCGATGTGCTGTATGCGGAAGGCGAGGAACTGCCGAAGATGATGAGCGTGGGCATGCACTGCCGCCTGCTCGGGCGGCCGGGGCGCATCGCCGCGCTGCAGAAGTTCCTCGACCACATCGCAGGGCACGATCGCGTGTGGGTCGCCCGCCGCATCGACATCGCACGGCACTGGAAAGCCGTGCACCCGTTCAAGGAAGCATGAGATGGCGCTGCCCATCACTCCCCGGCAACTCGAAGGCCTCTACGAACATTCGCCGTGGGTCGCGCAGGCCGCGCTGGCGCAGGCGCCGTTTCGCTCGCTCGCCGCGTTGAAGCACGTGATGGCGCAAGTCGTCACGCAAGCCGGCCGCGACCGGCAGCTCGCGTTGCTGCGCGCGCATCCGCAGCTCGCCGGCAAGGCGATGGTGGGCGGCGCGCTCACCGCGGACTCGACCAGCGAGCAGGACAAGGCGGGCCTCGCGCATTGCACGCGCGAGGAATTCGACCGGCTGGAACAGCTCAATCGCGACTACGAAGCGAAGTTCGGTTTCCCCTTCATCCTCGCGGTGCGCGGGCCGCGCGGGACCGGCCTGTCGCGGCGCGAGATCATCGACACGTTCGAGCGGCGGCTGGGCAATCCCGCGGACTTCGAATTCGGGGAAGCGCTGCGCAACGTCCACCGGATCGCGGAGCTGCGGCTGCACGAGCGCTTGGGCGCACAGCCCGTGCAAGGCAACTTCGTGTGGGACAGGCTCGACGCGCTCGCGCAGTTCAGCGACCCGGCCTTCAAGGAAAAGGGGCAGCTCACCGTCACGTACCTCACCGATGCGCACCGCTCGGCCGCGGCGCGCATCGTCGCCGACATGCACGAGTGCGGCTTCGACGACGTGGCGATCGACGCGGTGGGCAACGTCGTGGGCAAGTACCGCGGCTCGGATGCGCAAGCGAAAACGCTCCTCACGGGTTCGCACTACGACACCGTGCGCAACGGCGGCCGGTACGACGGGCGCCTGGGCATCTACGTGCCGATGGCGTGCGTGCGCGAGCTCGCGTCGTCGAAGACGCGCCTGCCCTTCGGCATCGAGGTGATCGGCTTCGCGGAGGAGGAAGGGCAGCGCTACAAGGCGACGTTCCTCGGCTCGGGCGCGCTGCTCGGCCAGTTCGACCCGGCGTGGCTGGACCAGAAGGACGCCGACGGTGTCGCGATGCGCGATGCGATGCGCCACGCCGGCCTGCCCGCGGACCTGGCCGCGATCCGCGCGTTGCGGCGCGACCCGCAGCGGTACCTCGCCTTCGTCGAGGTGCACATCGAGCAAGGCCCGGTGCTGGACGAAATGAACTTGCCGCTGGGAATCGTGACGTCGATCAACGGCGGCGTGCGCTTCCAGTGCGAGGCGGTCGGCATGGCGAGCCACGCCGGCACCACGCCGATGAACCGGCGGCGCGACGCGGCGAGCGCATTCGCGCAGCTTGCGCTGTACGTGGAAGAACGCGCGGCGCGCGACGGCGATTCGGTCGGCACCGTCGGCATGCTGGGCGTGCCCGGCGGCTCGATCAACGTGGTCCCCGGGCGCTGCAACTTCAGCCTCGACCTGCGCGCGCCCAACGACGCGCAGCGCGACGCGCTGACGGCCGACGTCATGGCACGGATGAAGGCGATCGGCGACGCGCGAGGCGTGCGCTTCGAATCCGAACTGACGATGCGCGCCGCCGCCGCGCCGAGCGATCCCGCGTGGCAATCGCGCTGGGAGCGCGCGGTGGATGCGCTCGGCGTGCCGCTGCATCGGATGCCCAGCGGCGCGGGCCACGACGCGATGAAGCTGCACGAGGTGATGCCGCAGGCGATGCTGTTCGTGCGCGGCCAGAACTCGGGCATCAGCCACAACCCGCTCGAGAGCAGCACCAGCGACGACATCCAGCTGGCGGTCGATGCGTTCATGAACCTGCTCGGCGCGCTCGCGTCGCGACCCGCATGAAGCCGTACGCGCAGCTCGACGAGTGGGTCGACATGCATTTCGATGACGAGGTCCGGTTCCTGCAGGAGCTGGTGCATGTGCCCACCGACACGCCGCCCGGCAACAACGCGCCGCACGCGCACCGCACGGCGCAACTGCTCGCGGACTTCGGGTTCGACGCGGAACAGCATCCGGTGCCCGCGGCCGAAGTGCATGCGCAAGGCATGCAGTCGATCACGAACCTGGTCGTGCGCCGGCGCTACGGCGACGGCCGCGTGATCGCGTTGAATGCGCACGGCGACGTCGTGCCGCCGGGCGAAGGCTGGACGCACGATCCCTACGGCGGCGAGATCGAGGACGGCAAGCTGTTCGGCCGCGCGTCGGCCGTGAGCAAGAGCGACTTCGCGACGTACACCTTCGCGGTGCGCGCGCTCGAATCGCTGGGCGCGAAGCTGCAAGGCGCCGTGGAGCTGCACTTCACCTACGACGAGGAGTTCGGCGGCGAACTCGGCCCCGGCTGGCTGCTGAAGCACGGCGTGACGAAGCCCGACCTGCTGATCGCCGCCGGCTTCAGCTACCAGGTGGTGACCGCGCACAACGGCTGCCTGCAACTCGAAGTGACGGTGCACGGGCGCATGGCGCATGCGGCCGTGCCGGACACGGGCGTCGACGCTTTGCAGGGCGCGGTGCGCATCCTGCACGCCCTGTACGCCCAGAACGACGTCTACCGCTACGTGCACTCGCGCGTGCCGGGCATCACGCACCCGTACCTGAACGTGGGGTGCATCGAGGGCGGCACCAACACGAACGTCGTGCCGGGCAAAGTGTCGTTCAAGCTGGACCGGCGCATGATCCCCGAGGAAGACCCGAGGGTCGTCGAGGAGACCATCCGCGGCGTGATCGACGATGCGTCCGCGCTGATGCCGGGCATCACGGTCGACGTGAAACGGCTGCTGCTGGCGAATTCACTCAAGCCGAATGCGGGCAACGCACCGCTGGTGGGAGCGATCCAGCAGCACGGGCGCGAAGTCTTCGGCGAGGACATCCCGGCGATGGGCACGCCGCTGTACACGGACGTGCGGCTCTATGCCGAGGCCGGCGTGCCCGGCGTCATCTACGGCGCGGGCCCGCGCACCGTGCTCGACTCGAACGCGAAGCGCGCCGACGAGCACATCGTGCTCGACGACCTGCGCCGCGCGACGAAGGTCATCGCGCGAGTGCTGTTCGATTTGCTGTCTTAGGAACATCAATTCAATAGCCGGACGCGGAAGTCGCGGAAACTTCGCAGAAGGCACAGAAGGGCAGCACCGAAGTTTTCTGTCTTCTTTCTGCGAAACTTCTGCGCCTTCTGCGTGCGGCGGTTGCAGTGGTGCCCAAAAACAGAAAACCCCGCGACGCATCGGTCGCGGGGTTCCAGAGGGCCGGCGCGCGAAACGCGCGCTGCGCGTCAGCGGACGCGGCCGCGGCGGAACAGGTTGACGATCGCCAGCAGGATGATCGCGCCGACCAGCGACACGAGGAACGAGCCGATCGAGAAGCCGTCGTTGATGGTGCCCGTGCCGACCAGCGGGGAGATCAGCCAGCCGCCGATGAAGGCGCCGATGATGCCCACGATGACGTTCAGCAGGATGCCCTGCTGCCCGTCGGTGCGCATGATCAGGCTGGCGATCCAGCCGACGATGCCACCCACGATCAACCAGATGATGAAGTTCATATCGATTACTCCTTTGCCCCAGGGGCGTGTTGTTGCCAAGCGGGCCGGCCCTCGCGGTTGCCGACCACCCGCCGCCGCGCATGACCGCGGGCGGCCGGTGAAAGGCAATATCGGCCTGGCTCTTTCGGGCCGGCGTAGTCGCACTCAATACCTCAGCGTGCGAGCCCTTCCCAGTGGCCTGTCGGACGGCCCTTACTGCGGCTGAGGTGGATGCGCGTAGGCAACGCGGCTGCAAGGGCAAGTCCTACCCGCGCTTTCGCCGCGCGCCGCCGCCGATGCGCTGCCTCCTCCGGCAAGGCCGCGCTGGCGCGTTGCCTAGACTGCACGCATCGAAGCAACGGCTTGTGCCGGAGACAGCGATGAGAAAACTGGATGTTTCGCGCAAGGGCGTCGTGTCGTTCGGCGCCACGGCGCTGTTTGCGATCACGGCGGCCGCCGCGCAAGTGGCCGGCGGCAACAGCGCGCCGATGGGCGCACCCGTCGATGCCAGCGGCAGCTACCGCGCCGAAGTGCAGTCCTGCATGCAGGGCAGGACCGCGGAAGACCAGGCCACGTGCCTGAAGGAAGCGCGCAATGCGCAGGCCGACAGGAAGCGCGGCCAGGCGGGCGGCAACGGCGAGAACTACGCGGCGAACGCGCGGGCACGTTGCAACGTGCTCTCGGGCGAAGACCGCAGCGCGTGCGAAGCGCGAATGATGGGATACGGGACGGTGTCGGGCAGCGTGGCCGGTGGCGGCGTGCTGCGTGAGGTGGAGACGGTCGTGATGCCGGCTGGGCAGCAGTCGATCACGGTCGATGCGAAGACCCCCGACCCGGTGGTCCTCGTGCCGCAGAAATAAAGCGAAGAAGGAGTCAAGCAGGGAGATCCGCGGGCCCGAGGGCCCGTTTTTTTTGCGTGGATCAGCGCGCCGTTGTTGCGAGCTGTCAACCGCGCGCCTCAACGGTGACGTTTGCTCACCTCAGGCTCAGCCGTTTCTCACACGATGGCGAAACGCCTGTCGGCACGGCCGAGCACAAGCGCCGTTGTCCTACAGACCGCACGGCAACCGCCGATACGCTAGGAGTCCCCTGTTGCAGCCCATGAACGAATTGCGCGGGCGCCTTTCGGCGCGGATCTTCCCGGCGGCACTCGTTGCCGTCATGGTCGCCTTCGGGCTGTACCTGGATCACGCTGCCGCATCGCTCGACACGCGCGGCGCCATCGCGATGAAGGAGACGGCCATGAACGCAAGCACCCCCGGCAAGGACCCGGAAGCCGGCCAGGCGAAGCACGGGCCGCGCAGCGAAGTCACATGGGAAGGCGGCTCGGGCCGCCAGCCTTACGCGAACCAGGGCGAAGAAGAAGCCGCGGAGCCCAACGCGCCGGACGACGAGGTCGCCGAGGGCAATCGCGGCGAACTTTCGGGCCGCAACTTCGAGCAGCTCGCGGAAGCAAAGCGCAAGCCCTGATCGCGATTCCGTTTGCCGCGCGCCGTGCATGCGCACGGCCGTGCATGCGCGCGCCTGCGCGATTGCGGCTGCGCACCGCGTGACAAGCCCGCGTCCGACACACGCGCGGGCGCACAGGCTTTCCAATGTCGGTAGACGACAACTCGAACACGCCCTGCCCATGAACAACCTGCTGAGCCGCCTCTCGCCGAGCATCACGAACATGATCCGGATGGATCACACCCACGTGCTCGCGACCTTTCACCAGTACGACGCCGGCGCGTCGCCGCGCGTGAAGAAAGGCCTGGTCGACCAGGTGTGCGTCGCGCTCGAGATTCACGCGCAGCTGGAAGAGGAAATCTTCTATCCCGCGCTGCGCGCCGTCGCCGACACCGACTTCGTGCGCAAGAGCGTGCCCGAGCACGACGAGATGCGCCGCATCATCGGCCAGCTGCGCAAGCTCGAGCCGGCGGATGCGGGCTACGACGACACGTTCCACCAGCTGATGAACAACGTCATGCACCACGTCGCCGACGAGGAGACGCTGCTGCTGCCGGCCGCGGAACGCGTCCTGGCCGACGAGCTGGGCGAGCTCGGAATGCGCATGACCAAGCGCCGCCTGCAGCTGGCCGCGCCGCGCTCGGGCGAGATCGCCGGCAGCATGGCGCGTTCGATGGGACCGGGCACCCTGGTCGCCGGCGCGGGCGCGCTGCTCGCCTGCAGCTACCTGTTCGCGCGGCCGCGCGCACGTGGCACGGGCCGCAACTGAAAGCCACCCTCCCCAGATACACCAGCATGACCCAAAGGACATCCATGAAAGCTCTCGTCGTCTTCTCGCACCTGCGCTGGAACTTCGTGTACCAGCGCCCGCAGCACCTGCTGTCGCGGCTCGGCCAACGCTGGCAGGTGATCGTGATCGAGGAGCCGGTGCCGCGCTCGGAGCGCAACGAGCTGGAAGTGTTCGAGGCCGCGCCCAACGTCCAGGTGTGGCGCCCGCACGTGACGGGCGATGCGCCCGGTTTCCACGACGACCACCTGCCCGCGCTGAAGCAGCTCGTCGCCGATGCCATGCGCGACCGGCGCATCGCCGACTACTGGCTGTGGTTCTACACGCCGATGGCGCTGCCGCTCGCGACCGACCTGAAGCCGCGCGGCATCGTGTACGACTGCATGGACGAGCTGTCGCACTTCAAGGGCGCGCCGAAGCAGCTCGTGCAACGCGAGAACGCGCTGTTCAAGATCGCCGACCTGGTGTTCACCGGCGGGCGCAGCATCTACAACGCCAAGCGCAGCCGGCACCCCGACGTGCACTGCTTCCCGTCGAGCGTCGATGCGCAGCATTTCGAACGCACGGTGGGCGAGCATCCCCTGCACAACGACATCCCGCACCCGCGCCTGGGCTACTGCGGCGTCATCGACGAGCGCATCAACCTCGACCTGGTGGACGCCGTGGCGAAGGCGCGGCCCGAGTGGAACATCGTCATGGTCGGGCCGACCGCGAAGATCGACCCGGAGCACCTGCCGCGCCGCGACAACATCCACTGGCTCGGCCAGCAAAGCTACGACGACCTACCCCGGTTCATCAAGGGCTGGGACGTGTGCCTGATGCCGTTCGCGCTGAACGATGCGACCCGGTACATCAGCCCGACGAAGACGCTCGAGTACATGGCTTGCGGCCGCCCGTCGGTCAGCACATCGATCCGCGATGTGGTCGAACCCTATGGCCACGTCGTGCGCATCGCCGACACGCCCGAAGGCTTCATCGCCGACTGCGAGATGATCATGGCGCGCACGCGGCAGGAGCAGGACGAACACGCGCGCGAGCTGGCGGCGATCGTGGCGCGCACTTCATGGGACCGCACGGCGCAAGCGATGGCGCAACTGATCGAGCAGGCCGACGAGCTCGC
>DATBPW010000264.1:0-3331 GCA_036561125.1 Ramlibacter sp.
CATGTCTTCGCGGAAGGTCGAGCCCTTGCCCATGAGGAACACCGACACGAAGTGCAGCACGAGGCCCAGTCCCCAGCCCAGCGCCGGCGCGAGGTTGTAAGCGCGCACGCGATAGCCGAGCGTCGACGACAGGAGCAGGAAGCCGTTCACCACCACGAACACGGTGGCATGCAGGTACCAGCCCATCTTGGCGTTCGCGCGCTTGTGCGCGAGGCGCTCGAGTTCTTCGGGGGACAGCGGCGTGGGCATGGCGTCGGTCATTGTAGGTGGCGCTGGAAGAACTCCGCGATCTTGCGGTCCACGCCGGCCATCTGCGAACGGTCGAAGCCGGGCGGGTCGGCGATCAGCCCGCGCAGCAGTCGCAGCATGGGGCGGCTCATCGCGCGGCGCCTTGCAGGAGGAAGCCGCGGCCGGTGCGTTCGGCGGCGAGGCGCCACAGGCGCGCCGCGCGGCCGAGGAACACGCCGGTGAACAGGCCGTAGATCGCGGCGACGGCCAGCGTGTACTCGCTGTCGCGAGCCAGCATCGGGTTCATCGCGACGTCGACGTTGACGATGTAGCGCGTGAAGAAGATGGCGACGATGATCGCGAGCGGCAGCCAACTGCCCGGCAGGTGGA
Organism: Ramlibacter sp.; assembly: GCA_036561125.1. GTDB lineage: Bacteria > Pseudomonadota > Gammaproteobacteria > Burkholderiales > Burkholderiaceae_C > Ramlibacter. Next base: position 619 of record DATBPW010000264.1, read on the forward strand.
ACGAGCGCGAGGCCGCGTCATACGTCGTGCCCCTGGGCGCGTTCGTCATGCCGAGCGCGGCGAAGCCGATGGCGGCCACCAGCATCCACGTGAGCATCACGTAGCCGAACATCGGCGACCGGCCGAACACACCGACGATGCCCCAGATGGACAGGGCCGTCATCGCGATGGGCAGCAGCGTGGTGCGCGCGAGGCTCGCGCTGCGCGAGCGCACCTGCGACAGGCCCAGCGCGATGAGCGCGGCGAGCAGCGCCCCGACCCAGGCGGGCGTGTGTTGCACGATGGTGCCGATCATTTGCGGCTGGTGGTAGAGCATGGAGATGAGCATGGATTCCTCCGGTGATGGTGTTGGGGTGGATGGGGTCAGGTCAGGTCAGGCCAGGCCGAGCTGCGACCACAAGGCATGGCCGATCAGCCGCTGCGGCAAGAGGGTGAAGGCGCCGGCGACCACGCAGGCCGCGAAGTACAGGCGCTGCATGATCAGGCGGTGCTGGCGGATGTTGCCCCGGGCCAGGAACCAGAACGCGCCGAACAGGCCGACCAGCGTGACGGGCACGAGGATGTGGATCGGCGTGAAGCCGTCGATGTTGGGCATGCCGCGGTCGCGGATGAAGATCGCCGAGACGGCGGTGACGACCATCAGCGTGACCCACGCGTAGCCGAAAGCGCGATGCAGCTTCGGGCGCTGCGCGGCGCTCCGCCGGGCCCACAGCGCGACCGGGCCGGTGATGACGGCCAGCGTGGCGGCGGTCATGTGGACGGCGATGACGGGCGTGATGTTCATGGGGCTCTCCGGTCGGTTCGTGCGATGGAACGCACTGTGCCGGGGGCCCCTGGCCGCTGCGAGCGCGCCGAGACGAAATGCAAAAAACCCGCCGCGAAATGCAGGCGGGGTGGAGCGGGATGAAGCTTGTCACCCCGGCGCGGGCCGGGGGGGCAGGGTCAGATGGGCGCCAGCTTGAGCAGGTCGCAGCGCAGCTTGTCCTTCGCCCGGTCCGGCTTGGCCACGCCCAGCAGCCGGCGCGCGTCGACCAGCGCCTGCAGCTCGGCCTTGCATTCGGGCGGCAGCGCGTCCTCGGCCATGAGCAGCGCCTTCTCGAGCGTCGGCCGCCCGGCCGCGGGCACGAGGACGTCGCCGTTGATCTGCTCGACCGCGCGCGGCTCGTCGTTCGCCGCGAGCTGGATGCCGAAGATGAGGGTCTGGGTGGCCATGTTCATTGCTCCCTTGGTGCTTCACCCACTTTGCCCCGGCGGCAGGGCTTGCCCTGTCGGCTCGCTTCCCACGTCCATGCGGGCTGCGCCCCCGAACCCGTGTACGCAGGCTGGGGTCAGGTGCGCCGTTCATAATGCGCGCACTTTTCCAAGGAGTGCATGAGTGGACGTCGTCCTGCTGGCCAAGGCCGCGGTCATGGGGATCGTGGAGGGCCTGACCGAATTCCTCCCCATCTCCAGCACGGGCCACCTCATCCTCACCGGCGCGCTGCTGCGCTTCGACGACGAGAAAGCCAAGGTCTTCGATATCGCGATCCAGAGCGGCGCGATCCTGGCGGTGATCATCATCTACTGGCAGAAGATCCGCGAGACGCTCGTGCAGCTGCCGACCTCCGAAAAGGCCCAGCGCTTCGCAACGAACGTGATCGTCGCCTTCCTGCCCGCCGCCGTGCTCGGCGTGATCTTCGCGAAGGCGATCAAGGAGTACCTGTTCAACGGCTGGGTGGTCGCCACGACGTTCATCGTCGGCGGCTTCATCATCCTGTGGGCCGAGAAGCGCCAGCAAACCGCGGTGCGCATCGACAGCGTCGACGACATGCGCTGGCCCGATGCGCTGAAGGTCGGCTTCGTGCAGTGCCTCGCGATGATCCCCGGCACCAGCCGCAGCGGCGCGACCATCATCGGCGGCATGCTGCTGGGCCTGTCGCGCAAGGCGGCGACCGAGTTCTCCTTCTTCCTGGCGATCCCGACGCTGATCGGCGCGGGCGTCTACAGCATGTGGAAGGAGCGCGCGATGCTCTCGGCCGCCGACGCCCCGCTGTTCATCGACGGCTTCGTCTTCTCGTTCATCTTCGCGTGGCTGTGCGTGCGCTGGCTGCTGCGCTACATCTCCACGCACAGCTTCACGCCGTTCGCGTGGTACCGCATCGCGTTCGGGATCGTGGTGCTGGCCACCGCGTGGACCGGCGCGGTGCACTGGGTGGATTGAATGGCCTTGTCATCCCGGCGCAGGCCGGGATCGTTGGCGGTGGTTCTGTTGCTCTTCAGCCATCGCCGACGACCCCGGCCTGCGCCGGGGTGACAAGGGGCGAGCGCGCGGCGCGGCTCGAAGCCGCAATGACAACGTCAGATCAACCGCTCGTCCGGCCGCGAGATCTTCTTGAGCGGCGGGTAACGGGAGTCCTTCGCCTTGAGCGGTACGTCGGTGTGCGTGTCGTCCCACACCGGGTCCTCGAGGCTGTCGAAGACTTCGCGCAGCTTCTGGCCCCAGGCGCTGTGGAGCATGCGGTAGTACGGGTTCTGCGTGTCGATGCACACGATCTTGTCGGTCTGGAAGGTGTTCGCTTCGTACACCACGAGATCCAGCGGCGGGCCGACGGACAGGTTGGACTTCATCGTCGAATCCATCGACACCAGCGCGCACTTGGCCGCTTCGTCGAGCGCGGTCTCGGGCGTGATGACGCGGTCGAGCACCGGCTTGCCGTATTTGTACTCGCCGACC
>DATBPW010000265.1:0-9836 GCA_036561125.1 Ramlibacter sp.
GCCCGTCGCGCCGTTCACGTGCGACGTGGTCGCGCTGCGCAGCGGAACCGTGACCAGCATGGACAACCGCCGGCTCGCGCGCACCGCCAAGCTCGCGGGCGCGCCCAAGTCGCCGTGCGCCGGCATCGACCTGCACGTGCAGCGCGGCGACTTCGTCGAGCGCGGGCAGCCGCTCTACACGCTGCACGCCGCATCGCCCGGGACGCTGGCCTACGCGCACGAATACGCGCTGTCGCAGCCGGAGACGATTCACATCGGCGAGGAGACATGGCTGTGAAAGTCCTCGCCTGGCCCGCCACGCGCCTCGGCCCGCAGCTCGCGGCCGCGCTCGGGTGCGAGTGCAGCGACCTGCAGCTGCACCGCTTTCCCGATGGCGAGACCCTCGTGCGCATCGCCACGGACGTGAAGGGCGAAGCGGTCGTCATCGCGGCCAGCCTCGACCGTCCGGACGACAAGCTGCTGCCGCTGGCATTCGCCGCCGACGCCGCGCGCGAGCTCGGCGCCACGCGCGTCGTGCTGGTCGCGCCCTATCTCGCCTACATGCGCCAGGATTCGCGCTTCCACGCGGGCGAAGCCGTGACTTCGCGCACGTTCGCGCGCCTGCTGTCGTCGACCTTCGACGCGCTCGTGACGGTGGACCCGCACCTGCACCGCTGGGCCAGCCTGGCGCAGATCTACGCGGTGCCCTCGCGCATCGTCCCGTCGGCGCCCGCGATCGCCGCGTGGATCGCGCAGAACGTGGCGCAGCCGCTCATCGTCGGCCCCGATGCCGAGAGCGAGCAGTGGGTGGCCGAAGTCGCCCGCCTGGCCGATGCGCCGTACACCGTGCTCGAAAAGCAGCGGCGCGGCGACCTCGACGTCGATGTGCACCTGCGCGACGCGCTGGTGGGCGAGACCGGCGCACCCGTGCTCGTCGACGACATCGTGTCCACCGGCCACACGCTCGTCGCCGCCGCGCAGGCCTTGCACGCGACAGGCCTGCGCGACCCGATCGCCGTCGGCGTGCACGTGCTCGCCGACGCACCCGAGCTGGCGGCCATCCGGGCCGCGGGCGTCTCGCTGCTCGTTTCCTGCGACACCGTCGAACATCCCACCAACCACATCACGCTCGTGCCGGAACTGGCGCGGGCGGTACGCGCGGAGCTCAAACCATGACCAAGCGAATCCTCGTCCTGCAGGGACACCCCGACGCCTCGCAGCAGCACCTGCTGCACATGCTGGCCGACGCCTACGCGGCGGCCGCGCAGCGAGCCGGCCACGAAGTGCGCACGCTGCGCATCGCGGACCTCGATTTCCCGCTCCTGCGCAGCCAGCAGGAATGGGAGCACGAGCCCGTGCCCGCGTCGCTGGCGCAGGCGCAGGCGGACATCGGCTGGGCGCAGCACCTGGTGCTGTTCTTCCCGCTGTGGCTGGGCGACATGCCGGCGCTCGTGAAGGGCTTCCTCGAGCAGGTGGCGCGCCCCGGGTTCGCGTTCGACTACCCGGAGGGCAAGCCGTTCGCCGCGAAGCGCCTGACCGGCCGCTCGGCGCGTGTCGTGGTCACGATGGGCATGCCCGCCATCTTCTACCGCTGGTACTTCCGCGCGCACAGCGTCAAGTCGCTCGAGCGCAACATCCTCGGCTTCGTCGGCTATTCGCCCGTGCGCGCCACGCTGATCGGCATGACCGGCGGCATGAAGCTCGCGGCGGCGCAGAAGTGGAAGCGCAAGATCGCGGCGCTGGGCAAGCGCGGCGATTAAGTTGACGCGCGTCAGCAAGTGGGCGCGCCGCGCGCGCTACGCTGGCTGCATGACGCAACACAAGTTGCACGACGACCTGCAGGCGATGCTCACCGGCACGCTGCTGGCGGCCTTCGGCATCGTGATGTTCAACCAGGGCGGCCTGCTGTCCGGCGGCACCGTGGGGATCGCGCTGCTGCTCAACTACGCGGCGCACGTCGACCTGGCGACGGCGCTCATGCTCGCCAACGCGCCCTTCTATGCGCTGGCCATCGTCCGCATGGGCCGCGAGTTCACGATCAAGACACTTGCGTGCGTCGCGTTGGCCGCGGCGTTCATCCACTTCATCCCGCACGAAGTCGTGTTCGCGCGCGTGTCGCCGTTCGCGGCCGCCGTCGTGGGCGGGCTGATGACCGGCGTGGGGCTGCTGGTGCTGTTCCGCCACACGGCGAGCATGGGCGGCCTCAACGTGCTCGCGCTGTATGCGCAGCGCCGCTGGGGCTTGAGCCCCGGCAAGGTGCAGCTCGCGCTCGACGCGGTCGTCCTCACGGGCGGCTGCGCGATCCTGCGCGACTTCTCGCGGCTGCCCGCCTCGCTGCTGGCCGTCGCGGTGCTGAACCTCGTGCTCGCGATCAACCACCGGCCGGGACGCTACCGGCCGGCCTGAAAGGAAAGAAAAATGAAAACCAACGAAGGCCAGATGGATCGCGCGCTGCGCGTCGCGGTGGGCATCGTGCTCGTGGGCCTCACCGCCGCGGGCGGCATGGGTGCCTGGGGCTGGATCGGGCTCGTGCCGCTGGCCACCGGCCTGGGCGGCTTCTGCCCGCTCTACCGCGTGCTCGGCGTCACGTCCCTCCCGCGCCGCAGCTTCTGACCGCTCCCGCCCCGCGCGACGGCTTCAGCGAGCCCGGCGCAACACCCGCACGTGCATCGGCCGCGTGAAGTGCACCGGCCCGTCGCCGCCGGCGTACCGCGCATACACGCGCCGGATCTCGTGCAGCTTGGCTGCGTCGACATGGCGCTCGGCGAACGTCGGGTTCAGCATCCGGCTTTCGAAATCGGCGACGCTGGCGAAGTCCACCGGCGTCTCGAAGCGTTGTTCGGCTTGCTGCGTCCAGCGGCCCGACGCAAGCGCGCGATCGAGCGCCCGTTGCGCCTGCGCCCGCACGGCCTGCTCGTCGTTGAACAGCCGCACCAGCTCATTGAATTCGCCCGCGAACACCGGCTCCGAAACGTAGAGCCACGCCCCGGGCTTGAGCACTCGCGCGACTTCTTCCAACGCGCCGTCCATGGCATCGGCCGGTACGTGATGCAGCGACTTGAGCATCAGCGCCCCGTCGAAGCTGGCCGCTTCGAACGGGATCGCCCCCGCGCCGCCGGGGAGGAACTCGAGCCGCTCCTGCGGCTTCGTGCGGTTCTTCGCGAGCTGGCGCTCGTCCGGGTCGATGCCGGTCACGCGTGCGTGCGGGTGCCTGCCCAGCAGGTCGCGCGCAAGTTGCGCCGCGCCGCAACCGAGCTCGACGATGCGCGCTTCGTGCACGTCGACGAGCGATTCCAGCAGGTCCAGCTCGTTGGAGACGAGTGCTGCGGAGGGGGATGGGGTCATGCTGTTCGGTCCTCGTCGCGCGCGGCGGCGCGGGCCTCCTCATTTTCGCCCCACATCGCGTTCAGGATGGCCAGCAGCACGGCAAAACCCACACCGAGGACCCAGGAGAAGTACCACATCGATTTTTTCCTTCCGCCTCAGCGGTAGTTGCGCAAGTACAGGCGTTCGAATCCGCGCTTGGCCCAATGCATCGCCCGCAGCGGCGGCAGCACGAGCTGGCGTTGCGGCGTGCGCAAGACGAGCATGCCGCGGTCCAGGGAATCCACGATGCAGGCGAGCTCCACCTTGAACGTCGCATGCGGCGCGCCACCGCCCAGTTCGGCCAGCATGTTGTCGGCTGCCGCCACGGCCTGCAGGTCCGCCATGTGCGCCTGCTTGGGCATCCAGTCGGGACCCGGGTAGCTGCCGCCGTCGCCCGCGACATAGACGCGATCGAAGCCGGCGACCTTGCAGTGCGCGTCGGCTTGCAGCAGGCCGCCGGGCGAGCGCGGCAACGCGGTGGCGTCGAACCATGCACTGCCGGTCAGGCCGGGCATGAACACGATGAGGTCCGCGGGAAATTCGCCGCCTTCGGTCACGACCTTGCCGGCTTCGAAGCGCACGAGCTTGTGGCCCAGGTGCGTCCTGATGCCACGCGACTTCATCTCGCCGAGCAGGCGCTGGACCGCATCGGCACCGAGCCGGTTGCCGGGCTCGGTCGCGGGGCTGAAGAAGACGATCTCGAAGCGATCGCGCCGGCCTTCGCGCCGCAGTTGCCGCTCCACGCCGAAGAGGAATTCGAAGATCGGGCCGCCGCGCATCGCGCCGGGCTCCTGCGGATTGCCCGCGAAGCCCATCGCGATCGTGCCGCCCTGCAGCTCCCGCAAACGGTCGCGCAGGCTTTCGGCGGCCGCAATGCCTTCGCATGGCGTGATGGCGTGTTCGATGCCGGGCAGCTTGCGGATGAAACGCCCGCCGGTCGCGATGACGAGCGCGTCGTTCGCGACGTCGCCCGCGCTCGTCCTGAGCACGCGCCCGCCCGCTTCGAGCCCGGTCGCTTGCGCGGCGACGAACTTCACGCGATGGCGCTCCAGGAAACGCTCCAGCGGCACGACGAGGTCTTCGCGCCGGCGCAGGCCGCTGGGAATCCAGATCATCCCCGGCAGATAGTGCAGCTCGGCGCGCGGTGCGACCAGCGCGAGTTCGCAGCGCGGGTCCTTCTCGCGCAGGCGGCGCAACGCTGTCAGGCCGGCAAAGCCGGCTCCCGCGACGGTGATGCTGTGCACTGCCATCTCAGTAGGCCGCATGGTCGTTGCGCCGGACGTAGTCCGTGGTGACCTTCCCCGCCATCACCTTGTACGCCCAGCCCGTGTAGAACACGATCAGCGGCATGAAGATGGCCGTTGCCCAGAACATCAGCCCGAGCGTGAAATGGCTGGAGACGCTGTCCCACACCGTGAGGCTCGCCGACGGCACGGACGACGAAGGCATGACGAAGGGGAACATCGCCGCGGCCGCAGTCCCGATGATCGCCGCCATCGCGAGCGATGACGTGACGAAGCCCGCCAGTGTGCGGTCCGCGCGCACGAGCGCAGCGGCCGCCAGCGGCGCGGCCACGCCGATCGCCGGCAACGCCCACAGCAGCGGGTGCGCGCCGAAATTGGCGAACCACGCATCGGCGCTGCGCACCACCGCCTTCGCGAGCGGGTCCGGCAGCGCGGCCGGGTCGATGGCGCCGTCGATCGCATAGCCTTCGATGCCGCCGAACTTGAGCCACACGCCGGCCAGCGCGAATGCGGCGCTCGTCACGGCGGCCATGAGGCTCGCGGCGAACTGCGCGCGGCTCTGGACCGCACCGACCGTGCGGTGCGCGAGGTAGGTCGCACCATGCAGCGTGATCATCGCGCTGCTGACGACGCCGGCCAGCAGCGCGAACGGGTTGAGCAGCTGCCAGAACGTGCCCGTGTACGAGATCACCAGCATCCGGTCGAAGTGGAAGGGCACGCCCTGCAGCAGGTTGCCGAACGCGACACCGAAGATCAGCGGCGGCACGGCGCCCCCGGCGAACAGGCCCCAGTCCCAGGTCCTGCGCCACAGCGGGTTTGCGATCTTGCTGCGATAGTCGAAGCCCACGGGGCGCAAGAACAGCGCCCAGAGCACGGCGAGCATCGCCCAGTAGAAGCCGCTGAACGCCGCGGCGTACACCAGCGGCCATGCGGCGAACACGGCGCCGCCCGCGGTGATGAACCAGACCTGGTTGCCGTCCCAGTGCGGGCCGACGCAGTTGATGATGACGCGCCGCTCGTCGTCGCCGCGTCCGGCGAAGGGCAGCAGCGTGCCCACGCCCATGTCGTGGCCGTCCATCACGGCGAAGCCGATGAGCAGCACGCCCACGAGGACCCACCAGATGACCTTCAGCGTTGCGTAATCGAACATGGTTTGCTTCCTTCAGGCGTAGGCCGGTTCGTTCGCGTAGCGGCCGGTGCCGAGGCTGCCCGGCCCGAGGCGCGCGAACTTGACCATCAGGTACACCTCGACGACCAGCAGCAGCGTGTAGAACCCGACGAAGCCCGCGAGCGAGCCGTACACGTTCGCCACCGACAGGGTCGAGACGCTCAGGTGCGTGGGCAGCACGCCGTAGATCGTCCACGGCTGGCGCCCGTATTCGGCGACGAACCAGCCGAGCTCGCACGCGGCCCACGGCGCCGGCAGCATCCACAACGCCCACTTCAGCAGCCACGGGCGGGCGTCGCATTGCATGCGCAGTGTGGACCAGAACGCCAGCGCGAAGAGCGCCAGCATCGAGAAGCCCAGCGCGACCATGATGCGGAAGGTCCAGAACATCGGCGTGACCTTCGGCACGGTATCGTCCACCGCGCGCGCGATCATCTCCGGCGTCGCATGCGACACGTCGGCCGTGTATTTCTTCAGCAGCAAGCCGAAGCCGAGGTCCTGCACGTGCGCGTCGAGCACGCGAGCCGCGTCGCCGTCCTTCGCGTCCGCACGCAGCCGCTCGAGCGCGCCGACGGCGAGGATGCCGCTGTGGATGCGCTCGAGGTTCTTCCGCTTGATCTCGTCGATCCCCGGGATCTGCCGCGTGATGCTGCGCGTGCCGATCAGGCCCATGACCCACGGCACGGAGATCTCCCAGTCGTTGCGTCCCGCGCGCTCGTCGATACCGGCGGCGAGCTTCAGGCCGGCCGGTGCGGGCTCGGTATGCCACATCGCCTCCAGCGCCGCCATCTTGGTCTGCTGCGCTTCGCCGACCGTGTAGCCCGACTCGTCGCCCAGCACGATCACGCTCAGCGCGCTGGCCAGCCCGAAAGCCGCGGCGACGCGGAAGCTGCGCTTGGCGAATTCGACGTCGCGCCCCTTCAGCAGGTACCAGCTCGAGATCGACAGGACGAACATCGCGCCGGTCACGTAGCCGGCCGAGACGGTGTGGACGAATTTCGCCTGCGCATCGGGATTGAAGATCACGGCCCAGAAGTCGGTCAGCTCCATGCGCATCGTGTGCCAGTTGAATTGCGCGCCCACCGGGTTCTGCATCCAGCCGTTGGCCACCAGGATCCACAGCGCGCTCAGGTTGGTGCCGACGGCCATGAGCACCGTCACGAGCAGGTGCTTCGGCCGGGACAGGCGGTCCCAGCCGAAGAAGAACAGCCCGATGAAAGTGCTCTCGAGGAAGAACGCCATGAGGCCCTCGATCGCGAGCGGCGCGCCGAAGACGTCGCCCACGTAGTGCGAGTAGTAGGCCCAGTTCGTGCCGAACTGGAACTCCAGCGTGATCCCGGTCGTCACGCCCAGCGCGAAATTGATGCCGAACAGCTTGCCCCAGAAGCGCGTCATGTCCTTCCAGACCTGCAGGCCCGTCATCACGTACACGCTTTCCATGATCACCAGCAGCCACACCATGCCCAGCGTGAGCGGCACGAAGAGGAAGTGGTACATGGCGGTCGCGGCGAATTGCAGCCGCGAGACATCGACGAGTTCGGTGGGGATCACTTCGTTGTTCCTTGGGGTTGCGCGGCGATGCGCGCGGCCGCCGCGTCGGCGTCGACGGGCACGTGGTGCCCGCGCACGAACGCCACCCAGAGCGCCGCGAGCAGCGCGAGCTTCACCGCGAGCAGGATCGCGACGTGCCGGACGCCCAGTTGCACTGCCGCGGGCGCGCCCGGCCGGGCGCACGCACGACGTTCACGTCGCAAGGCGATCTGCGCCATGGCGTCCTCCCGTCGGTTCGAAAGGTCTCAGCAACCGGGCCTCACGCCGAGCTTGCGCATGATGATTTCCATGGGGCACCAGCCCGTGACCGAGCTTTGCAGCAGGTTGGCGCCGACGAACACCGTGAACGCGAGCCACCATTGGCTCACGAAGAACGGGCTGCCGGGCACGCCGAGCGCGAGGGACAGGAGGACGAAAGTGCCCGCGGCCATGCGGACGATTTGCCAGGATTTCATGCAGTGGCTCCTTGGTGTGTTGAAAGCGGTGCGGCCTGCGCGCGCCGGCGCAAGGTCATGAAGTGCAGCAGGGGGATCACCACCAGCGTGAGCACCGTGCTCACGAGGATCCCGAAGATCAGCGAGATGGCGAGCCCGTTGAAGATCGGGTCGTCGAGGATGAAGAACGCGCCGAGCATCGCGGCGGCGCCGGTCAGCACGATGGGCTGCGCGCGCGTGGCCGCCGAACGGATGACGGCGTCGGCGAGCGGGACGCCTTGCGCCACCTGCAGGTTGATGAAATCGACCAGCAGGATCGAGTTGCGCACGATGATGCCCGCCAGCGCGATCATGCCGATCATGCTGGTCGCCGTGAACTGCGCGCCCAGCAGTGCATGGCCCGGCATCACGCCGATGATCGTGAGCGGGATCGGGGCCATGATGACCAGCGGCGTGAGGTACGACGCGAACTGGCCGACGACGAGCAGGTAGATCAGCACGAGCCCCACCGCATACGCGGTGCCCATGTCGCGGAAGGTTTCGTAGGTGACCTGCCATTCGCCGTCCCATTTCAGCGCGTACTGGCGGTACGGGTCGGACGGCTGGCGGATGAAGTACTCGGCGATCGGCCCGCCGGTGGGCGTGACCAGCTTCGCGATGCCGCCCCGCATCCCGAACATGCCGTACAGCGGGCTGTCGACCTTGCCCGCCATGTCGCCGGTGACGTAGTTCACCGGCAGCAGGTCCTTGTGGTAGGCGGGCTGCTCACGCAGCGTGTCGCTCACCGTCACGAGTTCGCGGATCGGCACGAGTTGCCCGCCCGCGCCGCGCACCGCGAGCTGCAGCAGGCCGTCGAGGTCGCCCTGGCGCTCCGGCGGCAGCTGCAGCACGGCGGCAGCGGGATATTTGCTCTCGTCGTGCACATACGCGGCCGCCTCGCCCGCGAGCCCCGCGCGCAAGGTCGAGACGATCGCCTGCTGCGGAACGCCGAGCGCGGCGGCCTTGCGCCGGTCGACCAGCAGGAGCTTGCGCGGCGCCGCCGCGATGCTGCTGTCGTCGACGTCCACGATGCCCGGTGTCTTCTCGAACACGGCGCGCACCGCCTTGGCCACCGCGCGGCGGCCTTGCGCATCGGGCCCGTAGATCTCCGCCACCAACGGCGAAAGCACCGGCGGCCCCGGCGGCACTTCGACCACCTTCACGTTCGCGCCGTCGCGCGCCGCGACCGCCTGCAGCAGCGGGCGCATGCGGGTGGCGATCGCATGGCTTTGTTCCTTGCGCAGGTGCTTGTCGACGAGGTTCACCTGGATGTCGCCCACGTCGCCGCCCGAGCGCATGTAGTACTGGCGCACCAGGCCGTTGAAGTTGATCGGCGCCGCCGTTCCCGCGTACGCCTGGTAGTCGGTGACTTCGGGCTGCCGCGCGAGCACCGCGCCGAGGTCGTGCAGCACGGCGGCGGTCTTCTCCAGCGGCGTGCCCGCGGGCATGTCCACGATCACCTGGAACTCCGACTTGTTGTCGAAGGGAAGCATCTTGAGCACCACGAGCCCCAGCGCGGGCAGCGCCACCGACAGCGCGATCGCGCCCGCGACCGCCAACGCGAGCACCTTGCGCTTGCGCGCACCCGTCGCTTCGTCGAGCAGCGGCCGGAACACGCGCTCGAACAGCGGGAGCAGCTTCGCGGCCAGGCCGGACGGCGCCGCGTGCGCCTCGTGGCTGCCGGGCGTGTGCTTCATCCACAAGCGGGCCAGCCACGGCGTCACCACGAACGCGATGGCCAGCGACAGCAGCATGCCCATGCTCGCGTTGATCGGGATCGGCGCCATGTACGGTCCCATCAATCCGGTGACGAACGCCATGGGCAGCAATGCCGCGATCACGGTCAGCGTCGCGAGGATCGTCGGTCCGCCCACTTCGTCCACCGCGGCGGGGATCAGCTCGCGCAGCGTCCGGCCCGGATGCAGCGCCTGGTGCCGGTGGATGTTCTCGACGACCACGATCGCGTCGTCGACGAGGATGCCGATCGAGAAAATCAGCGCGAACAGCGAGACGCGGTTGATCGTGAATCCCATCGCCCAAGACGCAAACAGTGTG
>DATBPW010000266.1:0-7496 GCA_036561125.1 Ramlibacter sp.
TGGGCCGCGGCGTACAACGCGGTGTGCGTGCCGCTCGCGATCGCGGGCTGGATGCCGCCATGGCTCGCCGGGCTGGGCATGGCCGTGAGTTCGCTGCTGGTGGTCGCCAATTCCGCACGCCTCGCGGTGCTGCCCAAGGACATTCGCTGATGGACATCCTGTTCCTGCTGATCCCGCTGTCGGTCGCACTGGGCCTCATCATCCTCGGCGCACTCGGTTGGGCCGTGTGGCGCGGCCAGTTCGATTCGGTCGACGCCGAGGGCGAGCGCATTCTCAAGACAGATTGACCTTCATCAACCGCGACCGCGCGGGCGACAGGGAGACTCGGCTGCATCTTTGTTCGAGGTGCTTCCATCATGATTGACAACCCGGCGCCCGCGGTCGCCTATGAAGACACGGTGATCCGCCAGTTCTCGCTGGCCGCCGTGCTATGGGGCGTGGTGGGCATGCTCGTCGGCCTGTTCATCGCCGCGCAGCTCGCGTGGCCCGAATTGAACTTCGGGATCCCGTGGCTTTCGTACGGACGCCTGCGCCCGCTGCACACGAACGCGGTGATCTTCGCGTTCGGCGGCTGCGCGCTGTTCGCGACCAGCTACTGGTGCGTGCAGCGCACGTCGCACGTGCCGCTGTTCCTGCCGAAGCTCGCGTCCTTCACGTTCTGGGGCTGGCAGGCGGTGATCGTCGCCGCGGCGATCTCGCTGCCGCTCGGCTACACGACGTCCAAGGAATACGCCGAGCTCGAGTGGCCGATCGACATCCTGATCGCCGTCGTGTGGGTGGCGTACGCGGTCGTGTTCTTCGGGACGATCGGCATCCGCAAGGTGCGCCACATCTACGTGGCCAACTGGTTCTACGGCTCGTTCATCATCGCGGTCGCGATCCTGCACATCGTCAACAGCGCCGAGGTGCCGGCCGGCTGGATGAAGTCCTACTCCGCGTACGCGGGTGTGCAGGACGCGATGGTGCAGTGGTGGTACGGCCACAACGCAGTGGGCTTCTTCCTCACCGCGGGCTTCCTCGGGATGATGTATTACTTCGTGCCGAAGCAGGCCGAGCGCCCCGTCTATTCGTACCGCCTGTCGATCGTGCACTTCTGGGCGCTGATCTTCACGTACATGTGGGCCGGCCCGCACCACCTGCACTACACGGCGCTGCCCGACTGGACGCAATCGCTGGGCATGATCTTCTCGCTGATCCTGCTCGCGCCGAGCTGGGGCGGGATGATCAACGGCGTCATGACGCTGTCGGGCGCGTGGCACAAGCTGCGCGACGACCCGGTGCTGCGCTTCATGATCGTGTCGCTCTCGTTCTACGGCATGAGCACGTTCGAGGGCCCGATGATGTCGATCAAGACGGTGAACTCGCTGTCGCACTACACCGACTGGACCATTGGCCACGTGCACTCCGGCGCGCTCGGCTGGGTCGGCCTGATCTCGATGGGCTCGCTGTACTTCCTGATCCCGCGCCTGTTCGGCCAGAAGAAGATGTTCTCCGTGCGCGCGATCGAGCTGCACTTCTGGATCGCCACCGTGGGCATCGTCCTGTACATCGCCGCGATGTGGATCGCCGGCGTGATGCAGGGAATCATGTGGCGCTCGATCAACCCCGACGGCACGCTCACCTACACGTTCGTCGAATCGGTGAAGGCGACCTATCCCTTCTACGTCATCCGCGTGATCGGCGGCGCGCTGTACCTGAGCGGCATGCTGATCATGGCCTGGAACACCTGGATGACGGTGGCGAACGGCCGCTCCGTGCGCATCGCCGTGCCCGTGCCGCAAGCTGCCTGAAGGACCCGACACCATGAGCGACACCCCCTCCACCGGCTTCTCGCACGAGAAGGTCGAGACCAACAACTTCCTCATGATCATCCTGATCCTGCTGGTCGTCGCCGTCGGCGGCGCCGTGGAGATCATCCCGCTGTTCTTCCAGAAGTCGACCACCGAGCCGATCACGGGGCTGAAGCCCTACACGGCGCTGCAGCTCGCCGGCCGCGACATCTACCAGCGCGAGGGCTGCTACAACTGCCACTCGCAGATGATCCGGCCGTTCCGCGCCGAGACACTGCGCTACGGCCACTATTCGGTCGCCGGCGAATTCGTCTATGACCACCCGTTCCAGTGGGGCAGCAAGCGCACGGGCCCGGACCTGCAGCGCGTGGGCGGCAAGTACAGCGACGACTGGCACCGCATCCACCTGAACAACCCGCGCGACGTCGTGCCGGAATCGAACATGCCGGCGTATCCGTGGCTGTCGAAGAACATGGTCGACGCCGAAGTGATGCCCGCACACATGAGGGCGCTGCGCACCGTGGGCGTGCCTTACACCGACCAGGACATCGCGAAAGCCGCCGACGACGTGAAGGGCAAGACCGAACAGGACGCGCTCATCGCCTACCTGCAAAACCTCGGGCTGCTGCTGAAGTGAGGACCGCCATGGACATCAACACCCTTCGCATCGCCGCCACCGTGGCCTGCTTCGTGACCTTCGTGGGCATCCTCGCCTGGGCCTACGCGCGCCGCAACAAGTCGTTCTTCGAAGACGCCGCGCAGATCCCCTTCACGAACGATTAGGACAACGCACCATGAGCGATTTCAACGCGGAATTCTGGTCGGTCTACGTGGCCGGCGTGACGCTGCTGGGCATCCTGGGCTGCGCCATCCTGCTGTGGGTCACGGCGCGCAAGAAGGTCGCGCCGTCGTCCGACAACACCACCGGGCACGTGTGGGACGAGAACCTCACCGAGATGAACAACCCGCTGCCGCGCTGGTGGATGTGGCTGTTCGTCATCACCATCGTGTTCTCGGTGATCTACCTCGCGGCGTACCCCGGCCTGGGCAAATACCCCGGCCAGCTGCAGTGGACCAGCACCGGCCAGCATGCCGCCGAAATGGCGAAGGCCGAAAAGGAACTCGCGCCGCTGTACGCTCAGTTCACGGCGCGCAAGGTCGAGGACGTGGCGGGCGATCCCAACGCGATGGCGATCGGCGAGCGGCTGTTCATGAACAACTGCTCGCAATGCCACGGCTCGGACGCGCGCGGCAGCAAGGGCTTTCCCAACCTCACCGACAAGGACTGGCTGCACGGCGGCACGCCCGACAAGATCGTCGAGACGATCACGAAGGGCCGCATCGGCCAGATGCCGGTGATGGCGGGCGCGGTCGGCTCGCCCGACGACGTCAAGAACGTCGCGAACTACGTGCTGTCGCTGTCGAACGCACCGCACGATTCCGTGCGCGCGCAACTGGGCAAGGAGAAGTTCGTGGTGTGCGCGGCCTGCCACGGCGTGGACGGCAAGGGCAACCAGCAGATCGGCGCGCCCAACCTCACCGACGACACCTGGCTGCACGGCTACGGCGAGCAGGCGATCATGAACATGGTGAACAACGGCAAGGTCAACGTCATGCCGGCGCAGGAGAGCAAGCTCTCGCCCGCGCAGATCCACGTGCTCGCCGCGTACGTGTGGGGCTTGTCCAACAAGCCGCAGGCCAAGCCTTAGTCGAAGATCACTTCAACAGCCGGACGCAGAAATCGCGGAAACCACGCAGAAGGCGCAGAAAGCACATGTTCTGCGCATTCCGCGTCACTTTTGCGGCTTCTGCGTCCGGCTGTTGCATTGATGCGCGTGCGCGTCGGCTCTGACGTACATCAATCGGAAAACTCCGACGCGCCCGCATCATCAGCCGCGTGAAAGTCATCCCGATCACCCCGCTCGCGCCGCAGGAGGGCGAGACTCAGTCCCTGTACGAAGCGCAAAAGAAAATCTACCCGCGCGCGGTCACCGGCCGGTTCGCGCAGTGGCGCTGGGCTTTCGTGTGGCTCACGCAGATCGTGTTCTACGGGCTGCCCTGGCTCGACTGGGGCGGGCGGCAAGCCGTGCTGTTCGACCTGGCGTCGCGGCGCTTCTACCTGCTCGGGCTCGTGCTGTACCCGCAGGACTTCATCTACCTCACCGGCGTGCTCGTGATCAGCGCGCTGTCGCTGTTCCTCTTCACCGCGGTGGCGGGCCGCCTGTGGTGCGGCTTCTCGTGCCCGCAGACGGTGTACACCGAGATGTTCCTGTGGATCGAGCGCAAGGTCGAGGGCGAGCGCACGGCGCGCATGAAGCTCGACTCGCAGCCGCTGACGCTCGAGAAGCTGGTCAAGAAATGGTTCAAGCACCTGCTGTGGATCATGCTGGCCATGTGGACGGGCTTCTCCTTCGTCGGCTACTTCACGCCGATCCGCGACCTGATGATGGAGTTCCTGCAGACGCGCATGGGCTCGTGGGAAGTGTTCTGGGTGTTCTTCTACGGTTTCGCGACCTACGGCAACGCCGGCTTCATGCGCGAGCAGGTGTGCAAGTACATGTGCCCGTACGCGCGCTTCCAGAGCGCGATGTTCGACAAGGACACGCTGATCGTCAGCTACGACACGGCGCGCGGCGAGCCGCGCGGCTCGCGCAACCGCCGCGACGACTACCAGGCGAAGGGCCTGGGCGCCTGCGTCGACTGCGACCTGTGCGTGCAGGTCTGCCCGACCGGCATCGACATCCGCAAGGGCCTGCAATACGAATGCATCGGCTGCGCGGGCTGCGTCGACGTGTGCAACGGCGTGATGGACAAGATGGGTTACGAGCGCGGGCTGATCCGCTTCACGACGCAGCACGCGTTGAAGCAGGGCTGGAGCGAGCGCGACATCTGGAAGCACATCCTGCGCCCGCGCGTGCTGCTGTACGCATCCATCCTCACGACGCTGTGCCTCGCGGTCGCGGTGAGCCTGGCGATGCGCACGCCGCTGAAGGTCGACGTCGTGCGCGACCGCGCCGCGCTGTCGCGCATCGTCGAGGGCGGCCAGCTCGAGAACGTGTACCGGCTGCAGGTGATGAACGCCACCGAGCGCAAGCAGGAATACCGCATCGCGGCCACCGGGCTCGCGGGCCTGCAGGTCGCCTCCGAGCAGGAGGTCGAGGTCGGCCCGGCCGAATCGCGCTGGGTCGCGGTGCGCCTGCGCATTCCCTACGGCTCGGCCGAGCCCGGGTCGCACGCGATCCACTTCGAAGTCTCCGCCGAACACGGGGACGGCCACGTCAGCGAGAAGGCGGCATTCCTCGTGCCGCGATGAAAGGAAACGACGAAATGACGAACGACAAAATGATTTCGACCGGCACCGCCGGATCATCGATGCGAAGCGATGCAGGTCCGTCATCGCCCTGGTGGACGCACGGGCACGTATGGCTCGTGATTTCCGGGCCCGCTGCCGTCGTGGTCGCGGCGCTCCTCACTGCATGGATCGCCGTCGCGGGCCAGGACCCGGTGATCGACGAGGACTACTACCGCCGCGGCACCGAGATCAACAAGCAGCTCGCGAAGGAGCGCGCACTGAACCCGGCCGAGCAGGCCCGCAACCACGCGGCCACGCCCGTGCGGCCATGAAGCGCCGGGCCGACTGGGGCCAGCGCCTGCTCACGCTCGTGTGGCCGGCGTTCATGGCCGCGTGCCTGCTGGAACTGGCCGTCTTCGCGTTCGTCGATCCGCTCGAGCTGCATTGGGCGGGCGGGCTCCTGAACTGGTCCCGGCAGGGCGTGTACACGGCGTCCTTCTTCGTGTTCTGGGCGATTTCGTTCGCCGCGTGCTTCTTCACGACGCTGCTGCGCATGACGCCGGCGGAGGTCAACGAATGCCCGTTTGCGCCGGAAGAACGGCCCGAAGGTTGCCCCGGGCGTTGACGGCGCGCGACTCCTGAACTTGCCCAGGGGGCGCAGGGTCGCCATCTTCGGGTAAATTGGCGGTCGGAAGCCCTCTCCGTGCCCCATCGCCTCAACGAACAGAACGCCGCCGCCCGGCTCACCGGGGTCCTCGACTCCGCGATGGACGCCATCGTCACGATCGGCGACGACCACAAGATCATCCTGTACAACCGCGCGGCCGAGCGCATCTTCGGCTGGTCCGCGGGCGAAGCCGTGGGGCAGCCGCTGGAGATGCTGCTGCCGGAGCGCTATCGCGCTGCGCACGCCGACGACGTGCAGCGCTTCGGCGCCACGGGCGTCACGTCGCGCCGCATGAGCGGCAGTACGGTGGTCTACGGCCTGCGCAAGAGCGGCGAGGAGTTCCCGGTCGACGCGTCGATCTCGCAGCTGGACACGCCCGAGGGCAAGCTGTTCACCGTGATCCTGCGCGACGTGACCGAACGCGTGCGCGCCGAGGACGAACAGGCGCGTCTCGCGGCGCGCCTGGCCGGCCTGCTCGATTCGGCCATGGACGGCATCATCACGGTCGATGACCACCAGCGCATCGTCATGTACAACCGCGCCGCCGAGCGGATCTTCGGCTGGCCGCAGCTGCAGGTGATGGGCCAGCGCCTGGACATGCTGCTGCCGCAGCGCTTCCGGCAGTCCCACTTCGGGCACATGAAGCGCTTCGGCGACACCGGCGTCACGTCGCGGCGCATGGGCACGGACAACCTGATCTACGGGCAGCGCCGCAGCGGCGAGGAGTTCCCGATGGACGCGTCGATTTCGCAGATCGAGACGCCCGAGGGCAAGCTGTACACCGTGATCCTGCGCGACGTGACCGAGCGCGTGCGTGCGCAGGAAGACCTGGCCGCCTTCGCGAAGCAGTCGACCGCGATCCGCGAACAGGAAAAAAGCCGCGTCGCGCGCGAGCTGCACGACGAGCTGGCGCAGTCGCTCACGGCGATCAAGATGGACACGATCTGGCTGCAGGACAGCATGGGCCGCGATCCCGCCGCTGCGGCGGCGAAGGTGGGCGACATGCTGCGCATGATCGACGGAGCGGTTGCCTCGACGCGGCGCATCGCGGCGGACCTGCGGCCGCTGGTGCTCGACGACCTGGGCATGATGCCCGCGATCGAGTGGCTGGTGCAGAACTTCCAGCAGCGCTGGGACATCGCCTGCGAGCTCGACGCCGACCCGGACTTCGAGCTGGGCGAGCCCTATGCGACGGCCGTTTTCCGCATCGTCCAGGAATCGCTCGTGAACGTCGCCAAGCATGCGCGTGCGCGGCATGTCGGGGTGTCCGTGCACGCCGTCGACGGCGGCGTGCGGCTCAAGGTGCAGGACGACGGCGGCGGTTTCGACCCGAAGTCGCCGCGCCGCGCCGGCTCGCTCGGGCTGGCGGGGTTGCGCGAACGCGCGCAGCTGCTGCGGGGCAGCGTCGTCGTGCACAGCCGGCCGGGGCAGGGCACCACGATCGACGCCTTCATCCCGGTGCACGAAGAAGGCCACGCATGATCCGCCTCGTCATCGCCGACGACCACGCCATCGTGCGCGAGGGCCTGAAGCGCATCGTCGGCGACGCGCCCGGCCTGCACATCGAGGCCGAGGCCGCGGACGGCAACGAGGTGATGAAGATCGTGCGCGAGCGCGACTTCGACGTGCTGATGCTCGACCTGTCCATGCCGGGCCGCAGCGGCATGGAGCTGATCAAGCTGGTGAAAGCCGAGAAGCCGAAGCTGCGCATCCTCGTGCTGTCGATGCACCAGGAGACGCAGTACGC
>DATBPW010000267.1:0-9090 GCA_036561125.1 Ramlibacter sp.
GTTCGCGGTGGGCGTGCAGAACACCGTCATGCCGCGCGCATGCTCCAGCAAGCCCGCGAGGTAGTGCTTGCCGGTGCTCGACAAGACATCGGGGCTTTCCGAACGGAACGCGTTGTCGCCGGTGCGCAGGTCGACCAGCGACTGGTGCAGGTGCCAGCCGCTCGACATGATGTTCGGGAACGGTGGACGGCACACGAAGGTCGCGTGGTAGCCCGCACGCCGCAGCGCCTGGCGTGCAGCGCTGCGAAAGAGCACCATGTTGTCCGCGGCCGTGAGCGCGTCGGTCACGTCGAACACCGCCTCGACCTGGCTCGGCCCCAATTCGATTTCGAGCGAGCACAGCGGCAGCCCGAGCGCCTGCGCCGTGTGCTGCACGATGCGCAGCGGCTCCTCGGCGAGGTCGAACCAGTTCTCGGCGAGCAGGTTGTAGCCCGGGTGGATCAGGCTCACGCGCGGCGGCGCGCCCGGCCACGCGGCCTGCTCGGGATCGAGCTGCTGCTGCGCGTCGTCGATGCGGTAGATGTGGAACTCCACTTCGAGCCCGCAATTCATCCCGAAGCCGGCCTGCGCCAATCGCGCGAGCGCCGATTGCAGGATGCGGCGCGTGTCGAGTTCGACGGCACGGCCATCCTGGAACCACGGCTGCGCCTGCATCAACCCGGTCGACTGCGCCCACGGAAGCTGCCGGAAGGTGTCCGGGTCCGGCAGCAGCACAAGATTGCTGGCGAAGGCGAAGCCGGGCAGGGTGGCGGTCCCTTGCGGCTCGAACACCTTGTACGCCGTGCGGTCCGACGTGTCCTTGAGCATCAACGTGCTCACCATGCCGACGCCTTCGTCCAGCGCGCGGATCGCGGCTTGCGCCGTGAGCGTCTTGCCGCGCGTGATGCCATGCAGGTCGCACCACATGATGCGCACCAGTTCGATGCCAGTGGCGTCGATCAGCCGCGCCGCGCGAGACGCGGCCTCGGCGCGCTGCGCATCGTGGACGCCGCAGCGCTGCGCGAACGTCGTCATGCGGCGATGGCAGGCTCGGCGGGTCGGGCCGACCACGGTGCGTGCTCGCGCTTGGCATCCACCTGCGCGCGCCACCAGGTTCCCCATTCGCCCGCCGGCCCGATGCCGTCGACCGTGTCCGGCCCGACGAGCTCACGGGCATTCGCGGGATCCGCCGCGAAGGGCGCAACGCCGCCGGCTTGCACGCTCTCGATCGCCTTGAGCAGCATGCGCCGGTTGGCGATGATGACCTTGTCGCTCGTGCCGAGGTGTTCCTTCGTGCGGTCCGCGATCGGGCCCATGCTTTCGACGGCCCACTGGTCGTGCACGTTGATGTCTTCCTCGCCCATGCCGAGGAATGTGCGCGTGGCCTGCTCCTGCGGGTTGAAGCCCCAATCGTTGTGGCGGCCGGACTTCGGGATGTAGTCGGGCAGCGAGATGAATTGCAGCCGCTGCTTGCGCATCGCTTCCTTGTCGACCGGGCCCGCGAAGCTCGTGAAGATCGAATACCAGTAGGTCCGCGTGTCGTCCACCGGCAGGTGCATCTGCGTGATCGTGAGCGTCTCGGACAGCGGGATCACGAACGTGTGCGGGAAGATCGCGTGCGTCACGCGCACGTGCGTCAGCGCCTCGGTCATCTTGCGCAGCGCGGTGAGGCGAAAGCCCCACGGCGTTTCCTCGTGGCTGATCTCGGGCTGGTGGAACTCGCGCATGATGCGCGTCATCGGCCAGCGTTCGCCGCCGATGTCGCCGGCGCTCGCGCTGCGGAACTGCTTGCCGGCCGGGTTGTCGCCGATCGCATCGAGCGGCTCGTCGCCGAGGAACCGGTGCAGGAACGACGGATGCGCCGGGTCGATGCCCACCTCGAACGCCTGCAGCCAGTTGCAGTGCCACAGGCCCTTGAACGCGAACGTGTGCGAGGACGGCGCGGCGAAACAATCGAATTGCGGGAAAGCCGGCGGCTCGCCTTCGCCCAGCCATGCGAAGAGCACGCCGCTCTTCTCGACGACGGGATAGCTGCGCGCCCGCACGCGGTCGCACATGCGCAGGCTCGCGGGTTCGGCGGGCGTGTCCAGGCACTTGCCGTCGGCCGCGAACTTCCAGCCGTGGAACGGGCAGCGCAGGCCGTCGCCTTCGTGCCGCCCGAACGACAGGTCCGCGCCGCGATGCGGGCAGCCGCGATCGAGCAGCCCCCAGCGGCCCTGCGCGTCCTTGAACAGCACGAGGTCCTGCCCGAGCACGCGCACGGCCTTCACCGCGCGCAAGGCCATGCGGGGGTCGAGCTTGGGGTCGAATTCGTCGGCGAGCGCGACCGGCTGCCAGTAGCTGCGCATCACCGCGCCGCACGGCGTGCCCGGCCCGATGCGTGTGATCAATTCGTTCTGCTCGGCTCGCATGCACCGTCTCCAACTTGAACCTGCGGATCAGTGTAGATCGGTTTATCCTTGGCGCGCCATGAAGCTATACAACTACTTCCGCTCCTCCGCGTCGTTCCGCGTGCGCATCGCGCTCGAACTGAAGGGGCTCGCGTACGAGTACCAGCCCGTCCAGCTGTTGAAGAAGGAAAACCTGGCGGACTGGTACAAGGCGATCGCGCCGGCGGGCCTGGTGCCCGCGCTCGTGATGGACGACGGCACGGTGCTCGAGCAATCGATGGCGACGATCGAATACCTCGACGAGGTGCACCCCGAGCCGCCGCTGATGCCGCGCGATGCGCTCGGCCGCGCGAAGGTGCGCGCGCTGGCGCAACTGGTCGCGTGCGAGATCCACCCGCTCAACAACACGCGCGTGCTGCGGTACCTCACGCATGAACTGAAGATCGAGGACGCGGCGAAGGACACGTGGTACCGGCATTGGGTGCGCGAAGGCCTCGAGGCTTTCGAGCGCGAGCTGGCGCGCCTGCCCGAGTCGAAGTACTGCTACGGCGAAACGCCCACGCTGGCCGATTGCCTGCTCGTGCCGCAGATCTTCAACGCGAAGCGCTTCAACACGAATCTCGACGGGCTCACGCGCACGATGAAGGTGTTCGACGCGTGCATGGCGCACCCGGCGTTCCAGAAGGCGCAGCCCTCGAACTGCCCCGACGCGCAGGCCTGATGGATTGGCTCATGCCCGATTGGCCGGCGCCGCCGAACGTGCGCGCGGCTTGCTCGACGCGTGACGGCGGCGTATCGACGGCGGTCTATGCGAGCCTGAACCTCGGCGACCATGTCGGCGACGACGCGCAGCTCGTCGCACGCAATCGCGCAATCTTCGAGAGGGCGATCGGCGCGCGTCCCGTCTACCTGAAGCAGGTGCACGGCACCGCGGGCGTCGTCGAACTCGACGGCAACACCGAGGACGGCATCGAGGCCGACGGCTGCTGGACGACCCAGCGCGGCGTCGCCTGCACGATCATGGTCGCCGACTGCCTGCCGGTGCTGTTCGCGACGAAAGACGGCGCGAAGGTCGGCGCGGCCCACGCGGGCTGGCGCGGCCTCGCGGGCGGCATCGTGGAAGCGACGGTGCGCGCGATGGGTGCGCCGCCTGCGTCCTTGCTGGCGTGGCTAGGGCCCGCGATCGGTCCCGATGCGTTCGAAGTCGGCGACGATGTGAAAACCGCTTTCGGGCAATGCGATGCGAATGCAGCTAAGCACTTCAAGCCGTTACGCACCGGCAAATGGTTGTGCGACCTGCCCGCGCTCGCGCGCATGCGCCTCGCGGCGCTGGGGGTCGAATGCATCCACGGCAACGACGGCTCGCGCGAGTGGTGCACGGTGTCGAACCCATCACGGTTCTTCTCGCACCGGCGTGACCGGGCCAGCGGCCGCTTCGCCGCCGCCGTCTGGCGCGCCTGACTGCCCGGCGCGCGCCGCCTGCTCAGCCGCCTCGCGTGCGCGGATTGCACGCTTGCGATAGGGCGTCATCATGATGTACGTCACGATCGCCACAGGCAGGGCACCATAGAGTACAAAGGTGACGGCGGCTCCGAGGATCGTTCCGTTGCTGTTCGTCGCCTCCGCCACCGCCATCATGACGGCGACATAGAGCCAGCCGACGATCACGAGGAGGACGACCGGCATCGCGCTTGAATGTTGCTCTGCAACATGATTGATGAGATACTTAGGGTTAACCCGAAACAACAACGGGAACCAGGAGACAAGATGAATTCTGTTCCAGGCTGGACCGAAGCCGCGCAACAGTTCCAGAAAAGCCTCGGCGATTACTGGGCGAACGCGTTCCAGTCGGTCGGCGGCCCGGCGCAAGGCGCGCAGATGCCGTCGTTGCCGTCACTGCCCGACATCCCCCAGATCACGTTCGATCCGCAGAAGCTCGAAGAACTGCAACGCGCATACATCGAGGAAGCCGCGCAGTTGTGGAACGCGAGCCTCGTGCCCGGCTTTGCGCAGCAAGACAAGCGCTTCGCCTCCGAGGCCTGGGCGCAGAACCCGGTGGCGGCGTACTCGGCTGCGCTGTACCTGCTCAACGCGCGAACCCTGCTGGGCATGGTCGAAGCGGCGCAGACCGATCCGAAGACGAAGGCGCGACTGCGCTTTTCCGTCGAACAGTGGCTGGCGGCTTCCTCGCCGAGCAACTTCCTCGTGCTCAACGCCGAAGCGCAGAAGAAGGCGATCGAAACGCACGGCGAGAGCATCGCGAAGGGCGTCCAGAACCTGCTGCACGACATCCGGCAGGGCCACGTGTCGATGACCGACGAGAGCGTGTTCGAGGTCGGCAAGAACGTCGCGACCACCGAAGGTGCGGTGGTCTTCGAGAACGAACTGTTCCAGCTGATCGAGTACAAGCCGCTCACGAAGACGGTGCACGAGCGGCCGTTCCTCGTCGTGCCGCCTTTCATCAACAAGTTCTACATCCTCGACCTGCAGCCGGACAACTCGCTGGTGCGCTTCCTCGTGGAGCAGGGGCATCGCACGTTCGTCATCAGCTGGCGCAATCCCGACGAGTCGCTCGAGCACGAGACGTGGGACGACTACGTCGGCGACGGGCCGATCGAGGCGATCCGCGTCGTGCAGGAGATCACCGGCGCGAAGCAGATCAACGCGCTGGGCTTCTGCGTCGGCGGCACGATCCTCGGCACCGCGCTCGCGGTGCTGGCCGCGCGCGGCGAGAAGCCGCTCGCATCGGTCACGTTCCTGACCTCGCTGCTCGATTTCACGCACACCGGCGTGCTCGACGTGTTCATCGACGAGAACGTCGTCAAGTTCCGCGAGGCGCAGATGGGTGAAGGCGGGATGATGATGGGCAAGGACCTCGCGTCCACCTTCAGCTTCCTGCGCCCGAACGACCTCGTGTGGAACTACGTCGTCGGCAACTACCTCAAGGGCGAGGCGCCGCCGCCGTTCGACCTGCTGTACTGGAACGGCGACTCGACGAATTTGCCCGGGCCGATGTACGCCTGGTACCTGCGCAACACCTACCTCGAGAACAACCTCGTCAAGCCGGGCAAGGTGACGGTGTGCGGCGAGAAGGTGGACCTGGGCAAGGTCACCATCCCTGCCTACATCTACGGTTCGCGCGAGGACCATATCGTGCCGATCGCCGGCGCGTATGCGTCGACGCAAGTGCTGCCGGGCAAGAAGCGCTTCGTGATGGGCGCTTCGGGCCACATCGCCGGCGTGATCAACCCGCCCGCGAAGAAGAAGCGCTCGTACTGGACGAATGACAAGCTGCCGAAGACGCACGGCGAGTGGCTCAAGGGCGCGCAGGAACATCCGGGCAGCTGGTGGACCGACTGGGCCGCGTGGCTCAAGCCGCATGCGGGCAAGCTGATTCCTGCGCCCAGGCATTACGGCAAGGGCACGAAGTACAAGGCCATCGAACCGGCGCCCGGCCGGTACGTCAAAGCGAAGGCCTGAAAGGCCTTTGTCCCGGCGCAGGCCGGAACCCCGTCGACAGTTTCAGGAGAGCAATCATGAAAGACACAGACATCGTCATCGTCTCCGCAGTGCGCACTGCCGTCGGCAAGTTCGGCGGCTCGCTGGCGAAGATTCCCGCAACCGAGCTGGGCGCCATCGTGATCAAGGAAGCGCTCGCGCGCGCCAAGGTCGATCCGGCGCAGGTCGGCGAAGTGATCATGGGCCAGGTGCTCGCGGCCGGCGCGGGGCAGAACCCGGCGCGCCAGGCATCGCTGAAAGCCGGCGTGCCGAAGGAAGTTCCCGCGCTCACGATCAACGCGGTGTGCGGCTCCGGCCTGAAGGCCGTGATGCTCGCCGCGCAGTCGGTCGCCTGGGGCGACAGCGAGATCGTCGTCGCCGGCGGGCAGGAGAACATGAGCGCGTCGCCGCACGTGCTGATGAACTCGCGCGACGGCCAGCGCATGGGCGACTGGAAGATGGTCGACTCGATGATCGTCGACGGCCTGTGGGACGTCTACAACCAGTACCACATGGGCGTGACTGCGGAGAACGTCGCCAAGCAGCACGAGATCTCGCGCGCGCAGCAGGACGAGCTCGCGCTCGCAAGCCAGACCAAGGCCGCCGCCGCGCAGGCCGCCGGCAAGTTCAAGGATGAGATCGTTCCGGTGACGATCCCGCAGAAGAAGGGCGACCCGCTCGTCTTCGACCAGGACGAGTTCATCAACAAGAAGACCAATGCCGAAGCGCTCGCGGGCTTGCGCCCGGCGTTCGACAAGAGCGGCACCGTGACCGCCGGGAACGCGTCCGGCATCAACGACGGCGCCGCGGCGGTCGTGGTGATGAGCGCGAAGAAGGCGGCGGAGCTGGGATTGAAGCCGCTCGCGCGCATCGTCGCGTTCGGCACCAGCGGGCTCGACCCGGCGACCATGGGCATGGGCCCGGTTCCCGCCACGAAGAAGGCCTTGCAGCGCGCGGGCTGGAGCGTCGGCGACGTGAACCTCTTCGAGCTCAACGAAGCTTTCGCGGCGCAGGCGTGCGCGGTGAACAAGGCGCTGGGCATCGACGCCGCGAAGGTCAACGTCAACGGCGGCGCGATCGCGATCGGGCACCCGATCGGTGCCTCCGGTTGCCGCATCCTCGTGACACTGCTGCATGAAATGCAACGGCGCGAAGCGAAGAAGGGCGTTGCGGCGCTGTGCATCGGCGGTGGCATGGGGGTTTCCCTCGCCGTCGAGCGCGTTTGAGAAGAGTAAAACGAATATTCATTCCAGGAGAACAACGATGAGCCAGAGAGTTGCATACGTCACCGGCGGCATGGGCGGCATCGGCACGGCAATCTGCCAGCGCCTGCACAAGGAGGGCTACAAGGTCATCGCCGGCTGCGGCCCCACGCGCGACTTCACCAAATGGCTGGACGAGCAGAAAGCGCTCGGCTACACGTTCTACGCGTCGGTCGGCAACGTCGGCAGCTGGGAATCGACGGTCGAAGCGTTCAGCAAGGCGAAGGCGGAGCACGGCGCGATCGACGTGCTCGTGAACAACGCGGGCATCACACGTGACCGCATGTTCATCAAGATGACGCGCGAGGACTGGGACGCCGTGATCGACACCAACCTCAACTCGATGTTCAACGTGACCAAGCAGGTCATCGCCGACATGGTGGAAAAGGGCTGGGGCCGCATCATCAACATCAGCTCGGTCAACGGCGCGAAAGGCCAGGCCGGGCAGGCGAACTACTCCGCCGCGAAGGCCGGCATGCACGGCTTCACGATGGCGCTGGCGCAGGAACTCGCGACCAAGGGCGTGACGGTGAACACCGTGAGCCCGGGCTACATCGGCACCGACATGGTCAAGGCGATCCGCCCCGACGTGCTGGAGAAGATCGTGGGCACCGTGCCCGTCAAGCGCCTCGGCGAGCCGAGCGAGATCGCGTCCATCATCGCGTGGCTCGCGTCGGACGAAGGCGGTTATGCGACGGGCGCCGAGTTCCCGGTGAACGGCGGCCTGCACATGAACTGAAAGCGCGCGCCGCGCACACTGACGAAGCCCGCCTTGCGCGGGCTTTGTTTCGTCCGGCCGGCCGCGGCAACCCGGATACAGTCGCAGTCGTGCCAAGCCCAGCGAATTCGAGCCCCGACCGTTGGCGGATGAGCGTCGCCCCGATGATGGACTGGACCGACCGCCACTGCCGCTTCTTCCATCGCCTGCTCACGCGCCGCGCCGTGCTCTACACGGAGATGGTCACGACCGGCGCGCTCGTGCACGGCGACGTGCCGCGGCACCTCGACTTCAACGCCGAAGAGCATCCTGTCGCATTGCAACTTGGCGGCAGCGACACGGCCGAGTTGGCGCATTGCGCGAAACTGGCGCAGCAGTGGGGCTACGACGAAGTCAACCTCAATTGCGGCTGCCCGAGCGAGCGCGTGCAGCGCGGCTCGTTCGGCGCATGCCTGATGGCCGAGCCGCAACTCGTCGCGGACTGCGTGAAGGCGATGATCGATGCCGTGTCGCTTCCCGTCACGGTCAAGCACCGCATCGGCATCGACAAGGTGGAGAGCTACGAGTTCGTGCGCGATTTCGTCGGGACGGTCAGCGCAGCAGGCTGCCGGGCGTTCTTCGTGCACGCGCGCAATGCGTGGCTGAAAGGACTCTCGCCCAAGGAGAACCGCGAGGTGCCGCCGCTGCGCTACGACTTCGTGCAGCGCCTCAAGCGCGACTTCCCGCACCTGGTGTTCGCCATCAACGGCGGCATCACGACCGACGACCACGTGCGTGAGGCGCTGTCGCATGTCGACGGCGTGATGATCGGCCGCGAGGCTTACCACAACCCGTGGTGGCTCGCGCAGTGGGACGCCGCGCACTTCGGCGAGCCGCCGCGGGAGATTTCGCGCGAGTCCGTGGAGATGGCGATGGCCGACTACATGGTCCGCGAGAAGGGGGCGCACGGCACGCCGTGGCCGAACATCGCCCGCCACATGCTGGGCCTGCGCAACGGCCAGCCGGGTGCGCGCAAGTGGCGGCAGGTGTGGAGCGACCACAAGCTGCGCGATTCGGACCCGCACGACGTGATGGCGCTGGCGCAGGAAGAGGTGACGCGGGCCGCCGAAATGCTTTAAACTTAAATTATCGAGACCTGCACGAACCGGGGAGCCCCTCGACCATGAAGATCACGTGCATCGGCGGCGGCCCGGCGGGCCTGTACTTCGCGCTCCTGATGAAGAAGCAGGACCCGGCGCACGAC